>JAITKS010000117.1 GCA_031278315.1 Planctomycetaceae bacterium
GGAGTCTCTGTTTTTAACGGAAAAGATTGGAAAAATTATGACGTTATCGACGGTCCCATCGGTGAACGAATTTTCGATATAAAAATTTGTCCAAAAGATGGAGACGTTTGGATCGCAACCTCTGCCGGAATTTCTCGCTACAAAATTGATTCCGATAATTGGGAACATTTCACTCGCGAAGACGGATTGCTCGAAGACCAAGCGTCGGTTCTTGCTTTCAAAGATGACGGAACTTTGATCGTTGGAACTCAATGTCACGGATTAGCGATTTTTAATCGGACAGTTAAAGGCGAATACAAACACTCGAAAAATATCGTTGCGCCGGATCGATTTGGTCCCAATAATTGCAGTCCTGTTCCGTTAACTCCAAGAGGAGAAGGTTTGCCGTCGAATTTGATCAATGATATTCTTGTAACGAAAAATCAAGACACAGAAACAATTTGGATCGCAACCAATGCCGGACTCGTTAAATCAAATGATTCTTTCAGAAAGATCGAATATTGGCGCGGTAAAGATTATGATGACAAAGTCAAAGGACTCTACGGCGGTGCGCCAAAAGATTGGAAACCTGCGCCGAAAGAAATAATTGATCAACTCTTACCAGAGGATTATTTGACTTGTCTAGCCGAAGACGATCAAGGTGTAATTTGGATCGGAACAAGACAAAGCGGTTTTAAAATCGCCGATCCGAAAACGGGCAAACAAGCATTCGGTGATTTGAAACGAATGGGATTACCCGATAATTTCATAACGAAAATTCTGATATTTAGCGAAGGCGATTATTGGATAGGATTTTATGGAGGCGGAATTGTCAAACCAATCAAGCCGTATAAATTAGTTGATCACAAACCGATAAAAACTAGATTCAACAAGACAAAAACATTTTCCGTTGCGCAAAATGATTTTCCGAAATTACCGTCACCAATAAAGCCGCCGACAATTGACGAATTAAAATCGATGCAAACAAAACTTGAAAGATTACAAACACCTTTGCCCAAAATTCATGCTGTATATCTTGGCGAAGATTGGAAAACTCAAGGTGATTGGATGGGTCGAGCATTTCGAGATTGGGCGATAATGTGTGCCGCCGTTTCACCGTATGATCAACATATTAGTTATACAGATCGTTACTATGCTGCACACGATTTTATAGGTCCGAATCACAATGGGAAGGATGTTATTCGGCGATGGATACATTGGATGAAATCCGAAGATAGACGTGTTCTTTGGAATCCATTTTTGGGGTATCGCCGACAAGCAGAATGGGACGATCACGGTGAAGTTTATTCATGGTCGCAAGACGGTCCCGATCTTTGGTATATGCTTGAAATTAAGCATGATGGAATTTTTCGCGTTGGTATGTATTTTTTTAACAAGGATGGACACAGCGGCAATAATCGTATGCGAGATTATGTATTAGAAATTTATCCGTCTCCAAATGAATGGACAAAAAAAATGACGCTCAATCAATATATGAACGAGTGGCAAAAATTTTCACGTCAAGCGGAATCGCAAGTCTCGAAAATGCCGCCGTTGGCAAAGGGTCGAGTACGCGAGTTTTGGGGCGGAGTTCATAAATATTTTGTTGTTTCGGGTGTTGGTACGTATTATGTCAAGATAGATCGGAATTATAGTTTTAACACAATTTTGTCGTCTGTTATGGTTGATCGGCTTCATGGTAAACCGACTTGGTATGAGCAAAATGGAGTTCCGATAATTGGTCCGATTCGTTACGATCCGCCGCCTTTGCCGAAATCATTTGAGAATCGCGAATCACGGCAAGTTATGTTGTTATGGAAGACTCTTGATAAATGTTACAATAAAAAATCTAATATCGAAAAACAACGAAAAGCCAGAATTGCAGCTTATGTAACTGCTGCAAGAAACACAGAGTTAGGCGAAAATGAAAAACAATTAGCGTACTCAATTAAATGGCGTCTCAATCAATGGGACGAATCGCAAAGAAAAGAATGCCATGAAACAATGCAACGTGCTTGGCAACATTTTTACGATACAAACGAAGGTTTACGTGAATCAATCGAAAGTCATAAAAAAGGGTTCTCAAAAATATTGCAGGAACGAGCGGCTTATGAGTAGTAAGATTAACGCAATTGATAACTTCCTAAAAAATTTAAATTCGAGGTATAAAATGTTAAAAAAGTATTTACTATTATGGACAATTTTATTTTTGTTCTGTAACGCAACAGTATTTTCTGAAGTCGTACAGGACACATTAACAATTACAGTTACTACGCCTGAAGGAAATATAATTGTTCCCGTTTCTGTTTTGCCCCAATCGATTAATTGGGGGGAAATGACAATAAAGGGAACTTATTCAGGTTCACCAGCGCATGATAAGACAGAAGAAATACCATGCTCCTTACCCCGCGGGAACTCCAACTATACTACAACAAACTATCCCCCCAAATTAGCAGACAAATTTTATTTTTTAACTAATTTATTCTTTAAAATATATTTTACCATAAATTTATGAACTGGAATCAAAAAAATTTAATTACAAATATCATAATGAAAAACTTAATTTTTTTACTTTTAATGTTTATTGTTGTAAATACGTCAATTGCTCAAGAGCAGACACAATCAAATATCTTGTCTGATTTTTTACAAGGCAAGATAATTTTTGATTTTTCTGTGAATCCAAATGTTACTGATGATGTAATTTCGTATTCGACACCGCCTAAAAAAACTTTTAAAGTAGAATTTAATAACGATAGCGGGATTTTCAATTGGTTGCAAAGAAGACTTAAAAAATTTCTTGCAGAAAATATAATACCTGATCTACAATACATAAAAAATCATACGCAATTTTATTCTGTTAGAGATATACGTAACAAATCTGAAATATCTACTATTAAGAGTCCGAGGGTAAAGAATTATGATATTGCTTATTTTGATCTGCAGATAGATACTTTTGATGTACTAATTGCATTTACCGGCGATCAGGGAGAAGGCGCAACTTATTTATATGTTAAGAACTCAAATAAAAAAAATAATATCACTCCCAATCAATTTATTAAATCAATTTTACAACAAGAAGCTTTTAAACTTGTTAGTTTTATTGATGAATCTACGCCGTTTGTAAAACGTGAACCAACACAAATGTTACCCGACCCCAATATTCCTGTTTTTATTGGGAAAGATTGTTTTTGTATTGTACGTCCCATTTATTTCACTACAGAAGGTACGCCTAAAATGGGAATATTTTTTACAGATTGGTTTTCAACTCTTAAAAAATGGGACAAATCGGGCAAAGAACAAGAAAAAATACGTGAGATTAAAATTAGACTTTTTAATGAACGCGAAAATCTGTGTAAAACTTCTATTACAACAGAATCTGGTCGAGCTAATTTAATTTCGTTGATTGGTTCTGATCAAGGAAAAACTGAATTTGGCGGCGATACTCATCGTTACAATAATTTTCGTGAACTACCTTACACGGCATTGAATGAATACTATAATAACCTTAACTTCAATAAAAGAAGTAAACTTGGTTTTGTTCCGATTCGGATTCTGGAAATATCCACGCCGATAGAAAATGATGCTTTACGAAAACTTTTACAATCGACAGATATTGAAGTAAAACGATACGGATTAATACTTATTAATATTACAAATGCTAAAAGTCTTTTACCCGATTTATTAAAACATGCAACCGATAAAGACCAAGTTATTGTACCTTCGCCTTCTAGAATTGTTTTGCCTCCAACTGATACAAATTTTAATCAGCGAGAATACCATTTCCATTTTAGGTCTTATAGTCTTCTAGGTAAATTTGGAAATCAGCGAACAATTAAATCGCTTGAACAACTTCGTCAGTCAGATAAAATTTCAGCCGAAGCTAAAGAAGATGCGGATTTGGCAATAGAACTCATCAA
>JAITKS010000255.1 GCA_031278315.1 Planctomycetaceae bacterium
AATTTATTTTATATAGTTATATATAGTATGAGTGAAAATTTTGTAATTGTGATAATGTTTTTGTATTGAGTTAAGAATCATGTTTTGTCATGATTTTGTTGTTGTTTAAAAACAAGGTCGATATTATAACAATAATCAAAAAATTTACTTCCCCCCCTTCATCGTTTCTCTACATTTCAATAATGTTACAAATCCAGTTTTTTTTTATTAACCACAGAGAATACAGAGAACACAGAGAAAGAATATTTTGTAATATATCAGTGAAATAATTGTTTTTCCTTTTCGTGTATTTCGTTATTTCGTGTGTTTGGAATTTTTTTTTCGTTTATTCTTTATTATCTTTTGGGTTGAGTTCTTCTACGATTGAGTATGTTTTTCCAATTCTGTTTTTGTTTGCGACGACTAGTTCAGCGATTACTCCTACAGAAATGAATTGTCCGCCAAGTAACAATGCGGCAATACTGTATTCAATAGCTGGAAAATGTTCTTTGAGATGAATAGGCTGACAAAGTTCAAATTGATATAAAATTCTTGACCCGCCCCATAAAGCTGCTAGATAAGTTAAAATCACTAATCCTAAAGTCATTGCAATTAGTCCGATAGTACCTAATAGATGCTGCGGTCTTTGTCCGTATCCGGTTAAAAACCAGACAGTAAATAAGTCAAGAAATCCTTTGACAAAACGAGTGAAACCATACTTCGAATATCCGAATTGTCTCGCCCGATGTTCTACAACTTTCTCACCGACACGATAACCTTTCGCCGACGCTAACACGGGAACAAAACGATGTAACTCGCCGTAAAGAATTACTTCATTGAATATTTCACGTTTGTAACATTTCATTCCGCAATTATGGTCGTGTAATTTTACGCCGGTCATGTAACTGACCATCGCATTAAAAAATCTCGACGGAATAACTTTGTGCCACGGATCATGTCTGACTTGTTTCCAACCGCTGATAACATCAAGATTCTCACTTTGCATTTGATCGATAAACGCCGGTATTTCGTGCGGATTATCTTGTAAATCAGCGTCAAGCGTTATGACAATTTCGCCGCTAGCCGCTTCAAATCCAGCGTTAAGAGCTGCCGCCTTGCCGAAATTACGCCGAAATCTAATTCCGCGAATACGGGTATCTGCTTGAACAAGATTTTTGATAACTTGCCACGATTGATCTTTGGAACCGTCATCGATAAAAATTATCTCCGCAGCGTATTGATTGGACTCAACAACTTCAGATATTTCTTTGTGAAGTTGCGTTAAACTTTCGGATTCATTGTAAACTGGAATTACTATAGATAGTTTCATGTTCTCATTTAATGGTTAAGGTTGATAAAATATTTACACATTAAATTACACATTAATTTGTAAAATATTTGTGATAATATTTCTGTTGACATTTTGACTCGTACAACTCTCCGTTAGGGGTTACGTTTGAGAAGAGAGTAATATTAGAGTAACTTTTTCAAATTGCTCTCATTTGAATTTCCGGTTCGAGATATTTACTTATATTACTTACATATCGGAATGCAGATTTTTACTGAATGTGTTTTTTATCTCGCCGATCTTGCCGAAATTCATAGCTCGATACGTTGAGTATTATAACGCTTTGACAATTAAAATTCTATTAACCCCAAATAATTAAAATCGGCAATAACTAAAATCAACAAACTAAAATCGGCGTAGTATCGTTTATGTTTTTTAAGTCAATTTGAAAGGAATAAAAACGAATGTAATATATCAGTGTAATAATTTATTGTTGCCAGCGGGATCGCGGTCGTCTCGATCGCATCTTTAGGCGTTTTTTGTACAAAAAAGATGCAGGCGGGATGTCTGCGTTCCCGCCGGCTAAAAGATTTTTTAGTAATTCACTTAAATTTAAAATCTAAAATTACAAAATCATCTTTCTCTGTGTTCTCTGTGTCCTCTGTGGTTAATAAAAAAAATATTCCGCTGAATATATTACGAAAAGTTCTTTTTATTTCATTTGTAAAAACACAAAAAATTCTCTATGCGAATTTATGTATTTATCAAAACGAATACAATTTGAACGGTTTGAATAATCCGTAATCGATAGTGTCGTAACTTGCGCCGCTTGGTTGATGTTCGGGGGCGCGGTGGAAAGTACTAGGCCACGCACTGCCGCGTCTCGCTCCGGCATGATGCGGTCCTAATAAATTTTTCGGCGTTCCGTAAATAATCACGGCAATTTCGTTTTTTCCGCTCTTGATAAATTTTGTAACATCGACTCGTTCTGATGAGGTAATCACAAAACCTGCTGATTGACCGTTGACCATAATTTGCGCCGTCGAACCATACCAACCCGCCGAATGAGGAGTAGAGTTTAAGTCTGAAAATTTTGACGGAAGTTGTACAATATATCTTTTCGCAGAGTCAATTGTTTCAATATTAAACGTTTGCGAATATTCAACTTTGCCGGCGTAAAACGGCATTCCTTGACGATTCCAACCTTGATCCTCCGCCGAAGTTAAACCGTTACCGTCAACAAGATATTTCGCCTTGCGATCATGCGAATCAATCACCAATTCACTCGACGCTTTTACCGTAACATTGTTGATCGATGTAAGGACATTGTTTTTCTTCGTTAAAAATTGAACCTCTGCAAGTCCGGCAAAACCGTTGTCTTTGGGTTGTTCGTTTTCCTGAATCGGATATGTTACACCATTATGATTAGAGAGAATTTTGAACGAAATCGTTTTGACTGTTTGCGGTGAGTTAAACGATAATTCGTAAGCCGAACCATCGCCAATCGGTAAATCAAGTTTACCAAGACCGCTAATCTCAATTGTTTTCACGCCGCGTTGTTTCAAATTTCGCTCGTTATAATTCCAAATCCGAATCGCATCGATTTTTTGTTTCGTACCGAAATCAAATTCTAATGTTGGTGAGCGGTCAATAAATTCCGGTTTATTCGGACGAAAACCAACTCCCGCCGAAAGCCACGAAACTTGTTCGAGGTCTTCGTTATGATTCAGAACCTTTGAAATTTCAGACGGATTCATTGACAACGTCTGCGGAGGAACAACAACAAATCCTTTATCCGAATTTTGCAGCGAAAAATCGCCAAACAAATATGCTGGTTCGAGTTCGTGTTCTATTGTCATTGGCTGCGCAACAATTTTAACTTTGTTTTCACCAATCTTTGCAACTCCAGATAAATCAATTTTACCAAACGATTTGTCAATCCGCCACGCATTCGGAACCGCTTTGACCTCTTTATCGTTACAATAAATCTTGTACAAGTCGGGACGTTCAATCACAATCGTGAGATTTTTCGGAATTGATTCTTGCAACGTAAAATGATACGCTGCTTCAAATCCGCTGTTTTCGGGAAATTTTTTCGTGATCAATTCATCTTTAAACTGAACCTGATTATCCCAAGGATTTCCGCCTCTTCCGTGTTTCTGAAACACAAAACGATTCGCCGCCCAAGTATAAATATTCTTCAGTTCTTCATTGCCGGCTTTCACATCAACATAATCAAGCGTAAGGACATTATCTTCAAGACGGCGTATTTTCGTTTCCGAATCAGACGTAATCAGTGAATATCCGAGATTTCCCGTTGTCACTGTTTTCTGTTCGCTGATTGCCTTGTTCGAGAATATGAGTAATCTGCTTTCGGACGGCGATAGCGGAAATGAAATCGATGCAGTGCCTTGTGTTATTTTATCTCCGCTCACAATTTCACCTGTTTGTAAATAACAAAAATTATAGAAATTGTAGGAATAATTATTGTTCATTTTAATTTGAACATTGGAATTTTTTGTCTGACTGGCATTACATACAAACAGAATTTCACAATCCGCAAGTCTTCGCCGATGATGAAAAATATTTTTATTATCGGTATCAGTTTCGATAATTAAGCCGTCTTCATTGCTTCGTTTTTTCGCTGCCGCAACAGCGTCTTCAACGTTATTCAATGTGTAATTATTATAACTTTCCCATTCGTTTACGATAGGATTTCTTTTGTCATACGTAACAGTTTGACCGGAAAGTTTGAATAACCAATCGGGTGATGTGCCGTTGTTTAATTTCGGTTGATTGCCGACAATCACTAATTTACCGTTATTTTTGAGATACAACGATAAAAGTTTCGCCGTATCGTTGTTCAGATTTTCTGTGTTCGGCGGAATGATTACCAAATCATATTTTGCCTGATTGATAATAAATTCTTTGCCGTCAACTTTTCCGAAACGTTTAATAATATCTTCCGACGCTAAATCATATTCAACGTGAGCATGTTCAAGGGCGTTGACGAAATCAGTGAACGATTGAGCAATTTTATTAAGTTGCGGATCACCTTGATACATCCATGCGGTTGTTGTCGGTTCAATAACAACAACATGATTAATTTGCCTGCCTTGAGAAATCATGTACGATAATCTTGTGAAATAATCTGCCAACACGTGATAACCTTCAAACCACGATGCGTGATACGAAAACGATTGCGGATGATCACGTTTTCGTGCGCCTCTGATTGTTACGTAAGAAAGATGTTCATTGTTCGTGTTGGCTCCCAAAGCGTAAGACCAATCGCCCAGACGTTTTAAGTCCTCGAAACGAATATCCCAACCGCCTGCGCCGTAATTTTCTGAGAGTGTACGGGAATGACCCATTTGATTCGCAACCGATGCCAATTCTTTTACGCTGCGAACATTACCGAATTGAGCGTTTGACGATTTATCGTTATAGGTATTCATCAACAAATCAATTGCCGGACGTTGAGACCAAGCGTACATTGCCATATTATCGGGACCATGCGACGTACCGGGCCAACCGTGTTCCCAATAATGTCCCGTAAATTCTAACCCGTATTTTTCGCAACGTTCAAAATATGGTTTTGACCATCGTTCGATAAATAAATCAAGAATCAAGAGATGATAATTATGTCGAATTTTTTTCCAATCGCCGACTTTTTTTGCCAACGATGGAATATTGTCGATTAACGAATAACCGAAACGTTTTTCAAATAATTCCGGTATTTCGTCGTTCCAAGAAATCCATGTTCCGACGTAGGAACCGGCGGGATGCGGCTCATCGGTGAAAATTCCGGGAACGCGTTTACCGAATTCTTTTTGAATTTCGGGAACATTTTTATAAGCGTCGAGAGTGATGTCGAGAAATTTTTCTGTAACACCTTTCTTCAAAAGATCGACATACCATTTTCCGCCGAACCAACCTCCTTGCGGTGTGTAATGAACTTTTCCGATCAGATATTTTTGTCCGTTTGGTAAAGGTTCAAGTTTGCCGGAAGTTTTGGATTCGGCAGTGATATTTTTGTACGAATTATTTTTATCTTGATTTTTGTCCTGATTATTGTCTTGATTTTTATCTTGAATATTATCTTGCGGACAAAAAACGTACCAGATATTTTTGTTTAATTGATCTAATTTTGTAACTTCTTCAAATTTCAAACCCATACCGCGTGAATCGGGTAATGCTTCGGGAACGAAACCGCCGGCGAATCCGCTTGGGTAGGAATTTTCGTCGTAAATCCAGACATTCATGTCGAGTTTTTGTGCTTCATCGAGAGCGGTTTTCCAACGTGCAAACCATTCGTCCGAAAGATAGGGCGTCATCAAACCGGGTCGCGGATGCACCCAAACTTGCCGAACATGTTGACCGGCAAGATCACGCAACGTGCTGCGAACTTGTTCATCGGTCAAACGATCATTCCAAGTCCAAAGCGGTCCAGTGCTGAAATCCCGATGCGGATTTTTGAAATTTTTCTGTAACTCATCCAATGACGGATTTGTAATCGGATTAAGTTTTGAAATTTGTGCTGTTGCTGTTACGGTGTTGAAAAACAAAACAACACTAAAAACGGTCATTGCGATTACGAATCGCATAAAATTTTTTGATTTCATTAATTCTCCTTTATAGTGAGATTTTAAATGTGAGATTTTAAATATTCGTCAAACGAAAAAACAAGA
>JAITKS010000258.1 GCA_031278315.1 Planctomycetaceae bacterium
TGATATATTATTGATTGATTAATTTTTATTTTCGCTGACAGCTCTTTCTTTTTCGAATTCTATTACGTTACCTTTTTCATTCCATTTTGTTCTAGTAACAAAATTTTTTATCAATAATACACCGCGTCCGTGTGCTGTCATAATATGTTCTTCGTCAGTTGGGTCTGGTATTGCGTCCGGATCGAATCCTGGACCTTCATCTTCTATCCTTACAGAAATCAAATCGTCATTTAAGTTACATGTAAAATGTACGTTTTTGTTCGGATCAGAATCATTACCATGTTGCACAGCATTCACCAATGCCTCTTCAAGAGCCATGTTAATAGCAAACTTCTCTTTGTTTGACCACTCATATAACTCAAGCTGCTCCATTACTTGATCAATCAACTTGTGCGCTGTTGCCATGTCGCTCGCAAACGAACACGTATTTGACCATTTCCAAGTCTGAACGTTCATAAGTTACAAACTCCAAAAAATAATATTCACTAAACATCAACCATAAATCCATCTACAAGATTTAAACAATTCCCGTCTCAATCGTCATGTATATCTTATTTGTTTTTTTACAAGAGTATCATAACATTAGACACCAACTTTACACATCAATTTCAAATTCTTAATGTTGTAAAGTTGATAAATTTTTTTTTCCCGCATTTAATTACTGAAAAGAACGAATACCATCATCTTCTGTCCGTTTAATCTGAAAAACGTTATCGAGCCGCGTAATTCTAAATGCTTCCATAATGTTTTCATCAATTCCGCAGAGAAACAACGTTGCGCCTACTTCACGTACTTTTTTGTTCAACGTAATAAGAGCACGCAATGCCGAACTCGACATAAATAAAACTTTCTCGAAATTGATAAGCAACTTTCGACATGATTTGTCATCCAATAGCCCCAGTAGCTGATCTCCCCACTCTTGAATAACAAGATCATCGTTGAGCTTCATGTCCCGACAAGCAGCAATCGTAACATCCGCTATTTTTTTCAAGTCTATTCTTTGCTGAGCCATTTTAATTTATCTCCTTGATCGTTTAATCGATTCACAGAAATCGTTAAGTCGTTAATTGGTACTGTTCACACAAAACAGACACACAAAAAAAACTAATCTAGTTTGTCGGCATACAAAAACCGGCAAAAACATTCTCAAAATATTTCTAATACGCTAACAACACAAAACCAATTACATCATTGAATCGTTGTCTCTACTACATTGTCAGCAAGGCAAACAATATACAATCTATCACAAAACCGTCAATCGCCCCCCATAAATTAGTATATTATATTGAAAGCTGCGAAATTATACCTTGTTTTTTACAATCTCCTAGTAGGGGTTTAAATATCTCTCATTTTCTACAGCAGATTTTTTTCCTATCGACAGTTATTAGCGGTTAGCGGTCAGTGGTTAGTGGTCAGTGGTTAGTGGTTAGTTCGCATGCGGAGATTAGTATCGGTTTTAAGTTCGAATCATTAATCACCTATTACACTATTATTCCGATTGCCCTTTCGGGGCGATTCTAGTTTTATGCGTGAACGGTCACCTTTTTCGTTACAAAAAATAATACCGAATTTTAATGTACAATGAATAATATATTACTAAATTTTTACATTAGGTTTTTAGACATTAGCTTGAGTTTTTTCAAATTTCTCAATAGGCGGAGTTGCTACTTCGACTAGAAGTCTTTTTATTATGTCTTCGTTTGTTGTTTCTTCGGCTTGTGCTTGAAAATTTGTACTTATTCGATGTCTCAATACAGGTATTGCACATGTTTTAATATCATCAATAGCGACCGAGAACCGTCCGTCCATAGCTGCTAATGCTTTTCCTCCGTGTATCAAATATTGTCCTGCTCTTGGACCTGCGCCCCAATCGACGAGATCGCGTACAAATTTTGGTGCTGATTCATCTTTTGGCCGAGTCGCTCTTACTAATCTAGCTACATACTGCACTATATATTGACTTACCGCCACACTGCCGACAAGTTTTTGTAAGTTCACAATTAATTTACTAGTGAGAATTTTTCTTACTTCGGCTTTTTCGCCTCTTGTTGTTGCGATTAATATTCGTTCTTCTTCGTCGAGAGTTGGATAATCAATTTTTATGTTAAACATAAATCTGTCGAGTTGTGCTTCAGGTAACGGGTACGTTCCTTCTTGTTCTATTGGATTTTGTGTTGCAATAGTGAAAAACGGATCAGGCAGTTGATACGTCGTTTGTCCTACAGTTACTTCACGCTCTTGCATCGCTTGTAATAAAGCTGCTTGAGTCTTTGGCGGCGTGCGATTAATCTCATCGGCAAGCAAAATATTCGTAAATACGGGACCTTCAACAAATCTGAAATTACGCCGTCCGTTTTCATCTTCGTCTAATACGGAAGTACCTGTAATATCAGACGGCATTAAATCGGGCGTAAACTGTATCCGCTTGAAATTTATATCAAGAATTCGTGCAATCGTACTGACCATTAAAGTTTTCGCTAGACCCGGAACACCTTCCAACAAACAATGTCCGCGAGTAAAAATCGCTGCTAGAATTTGACGAATAACCGAAGATTGACCAATAATCACTTTGCCCAATTCGTCTTGCATAAGACGGCAATGTTGACCAAATTCAAGTAACACATCACGAAGATTGCGAGTACCTCCTGTCTGCGGTTGATTAGAATTAGATGATACCGGCGGTATAGGCGGAACCGACGGTACAGATGTAAACGAAGAACGATCTGTTGACATAAATTAAAATTTGTAATTATTCAATTATTCAGTTGAATTTTTGTAACGATATTGTTGAATATTCTCGACAATATTTCAACGGATTTGTTAATCCAAAATTCAAGATTCATAACACAAGAGACTCTATTTTTTTGAGGGGATTTTTAACCGCCCCAGTGAATCGGATAATTCAGTAAAAAATACTGACGCTCTCTCAAGACTGGTCTGATTAATCCTTAAAATTACGATACATATTATTCTAATCACAATATATTTCTAACCGAAAGATCAATTGAAATCAGTTAAAAAGTTCTTGCGACCGATTCGATTTTGTAAGCTTCTAGAACATCACCTTCTTTTAGGTCATTGAAACCTTTTAATTTTATACCGCATTCGTAGCCTTCTCTTACTTCTTTTACGTCATCTTTTTCCCGCTTTAACGAGTCGAGAGGATACTCGCCGATAATTCTATTTTCACGGATAATCCTTATTTTGCAATCTCGTTCAATGTTTCCATAAGTAACGCGGCATCCGGCAATCGTACCTATTCGACTTATCACAAAAACCTGCTGTACGACTGCACGTCCGAGTTCTTTGACATGTTCTAAAGGTTTTAACATTCCTTCCAAAGCTTTCTTTATATCATCTGTCAAATTATAAATTATGTCATAGCGTCTTATTTGTATTTTTTTCTTTTCAGCCATTATTCTTGCGTTTTCATCTGGAACGACATTAAATCCTACAATAATTGCATCCGAAGCGTCCGCTAAATGCACATCCGCTTCAGATATTCCGCCTACAGTTGATTGCAAAATTTTTATTTTAACTTCGGGATGCGATAACTTGGCAAGTTCTTTACGTATTGCTTCTATTGATCCGCGAACATCCGCACGAATAATTACGTTCAAAGTCTGAATTGTCTGTGAATCTTTAATTCTCTGGAATAACGTTTCAAGCGTGACATGTGATTGTACCTCTGCCAACTCATTTTTTCTCAATTCAATTTGACGTTGTTCCGCAATCACTCTTGCATCTGAAATATCTTCCAGAACACAAAACCGGCTTCCCGCTCCGGGAGCTACATCAAGTCCAACCAAGTTTACCGGCGTACTCGGTGCCGCTTCATAAATTTGTTTTTTTGTGTCGAGAGTGTCATACATCGCTTTGACTCTTCCATGAGCAGTTCCGCAAAGAACGATATCACCTGTTCGCAAAGTTCCCTTTTGAACTATAACTTTACACACGGCGCCTTGTCCCGATTGCAACTCTGCTTCCAAAGCGACACCTATCGCCTCACGATTCGGATTCGCTTTCAGCTCGTGAATTTCCGCCATGAGCTGAATTGTTTCAAGTAATTTATCTAGTCCCATTCCTGTTAAACCGCTGCATCTAACAATAGGAACATCGCCGCCCCATTCTTCGGGCAGCAAATCATTCGCTGCTAATTCTTGCATAACACGGTCTGGATTGACACTCGGCAAATCCATTTTATTTATTGCAACGATAATTGGAACTCCGGCAGCTTTAGCATGTGAAATTGCTTCTTCTGTTTGCGGCATCACACCGTCGTCAGCTGCAACAACCAATATTGCGATGTCAGTACAACCTGCGCCTCTTGCCCGCATTTCGGTAAAAGCTTCGTGTCCGGGAGTGTCAACAAAAGTTATATCTTCACCGTTTTCCATCTTGACACGATACGCTCGAATGTGTTGTGTAATTCCGCCCTTCTCTCCAGATACTACATTTAATTTCAGAATATTGTCTAACATCGTCGTCTTGCCGTGATCGACGTGTCCAAGCACCGTAACTATCGGCGGACGAGGAACAAGAGTTTCAGGAGCATCCTCTTGCTCGAATAATGTCGTTACCAGACGATCTTCAAGCGAAACATTTTCTTTAATCGTAACTTGAATTTCAAGCGACTCCGCTATCAACTCTACTGTCTCTACATCAAGCTGAGAATTTAATTGCGTACGGATTCCAAGTTCAAGTAATTTTTTAATTACAATTGTAAGTGTCGTTCCTGTCTGTTCCGCAAATTGCTTAATCGTACAAGGAAGATGAATAACCAAATTATTTTTTCGCGGTGCCGCCGTACTAACAGCTTTACCGTCCCGCGACTTGATTCGCTTAAGTTGACGCGGCACATTCGCAGACATATCATCATAATCTTCATTGTTATGACGAGAACGTTTTTTTGAATGTATCCGCCGTTTTTCTTCTGCTATTCGGCTTGAATCTCTAACCGTTGTCCGTCCGTTACCGCCGAAGTCACTATACGGCGGCGGCATGGTACGCATCACACTGTCAGAACCGCCGCGACCTGAACGATTATGCCGATCCCGATCCGATCTTAATTTACCGCCTTTGTCAACTCTGTCCGGCAACCTGATACTAGACTCTTTGCTGCTTCGATTAATCGGCTTCTCGCCAACTCGTTCTACACTGCGGCTCTGATCACGATCACGATCACGATCACGATTTTGATTTTGATCACGATTACGACTCTGATCCCGATCACGATTCTGATCCCGAAATCGTTCATTCCGTGTGCCGCTACGGTCTCGATTTCCGCTTCGGTTTCGGTCTCCGCTGCCGCCTTTTTCGTTACGTCCGCCGCCGCCCTTTTTAGATGACTCACGCGCACGGCGGGCTTCTTCCTTCTCAAGCTGTTTATCTTTGTGTTTGCGAATATACTCATCAACCGACAAACCTGAACCACTCGTTAAAACATTACGAATAACATCGACCGGCAATCTTTTATCGGGTTTTTGTGCTTGCGGTTCTTTGGGCGGTTTTTTGGTCTTAACGGTTGGAATAGGAGCAAGATATATATTGACAGGTTTCTTGTTGTTTGAATTAATTTGTGATTTTCCAGTGTCTTGTTTATTATCTTGTCTGTTGACTTGTGATATTTTATCTTTGTTGTTGTCGAGATCAGGAATTTTATTATCGATAGGGGTTCTTGATGTCAGATAGCTGTTATTGCGGGTTAATATTTCGTTGTTTGTGTCGAATCTACTTGTAAGCGATTTCTTTACAGATTGCGATTGATGATGACCATCCGATTTCCGATCTTGAAACGGTTTCTGATTTGAATATTGTCCTTGACCTTGCTTTTTTTGTTGTTGCTGTTGTTGTTGCTGTTGCTGCTGTGATGTTCTTTGCGAATTACCTCCGCCTCCGCCGCCTCCGCCGCTGCTGCCTCCGCCTTGTCGTTGTTGCTGTTGTTGTTGTTTTCCGTCGCCGCCTCCGCTTTTTCTTCTGTATTGATCAAGCGGCGAACCCGATCTATTTTTCGAATCGCGATTCCCATGCGATTTCCCGCCGCGATATTGATTTGACCTGCTGCCCGCTCCCGGAATTGATGATATATCTATATGTCCAATTGCTGGAGGAAGTTTAGGTAACGGTTTGGTTTCTACTATCTTACCAACAGACGAAACCGGAGATTGCGGCACCGCTGACTTACCGGAAATGTCTGACGTTCCCGCAGTAACGCCCGATATAGATGTTGCAGATTTCGATACCGGATGCGATGAAACCGGTGCCGACGATGTTAATTGTGAAGATGATTGTGAAGATGCCAATGGAGTTGTCAATGTTGATTTTGAATTTGATCCCTTTGATTCTGTTGCGGAACCTGTTGATTGCTTGTGAGAAGAAGATGTTCTAGAATGCCCCGAATTTTTTTGCTTTTGATCCCGCAATTCTTTTTTTGGTGTAGAAATATTTTTTATATCTGATGCCGGTCGATTTTTTTCAGATATTTCTTTCTTGGAAGTTCCCGTGTCGGCTATGTTACTTTTTGCAGTTGTTGCAGAGTTATCTGCTGTATCGACCAATGCCGCTGGTATTGTTTTATCGGAAGTTTCCGCATGACTTTTATCAGCATGACTTTTATCAGTATGACTTTTATCAGCGTGACTTTTATCAGCATGACTTTTATCAACATGACTTTTATCAACATGACTTTTATCAACGTGACTTTTATCAACATGACTTTTATCAACGTGACTTTTATCAACATGACTTTTATCAACGTGACTTTTATCAGCGTGACTTTTATCAGCGTGACTTTTATCAACGTGACTTTTATCTGCGTGACTTTTATCAGTGTGACTTTTATCTGCGTGACTTTTATCAACATGACTTTTATCAGTGTGACTTTTATCAACGTGACTTTTATCAACGTGACTTTTATCCGTGTGATCTTTATCCGTATGATCTTTCGTGGTAGTTTTAGATTGATCTTTGGTATGAATTACATCATCGTTATCTTTAGTTTGAGTTTTTGTATCGTCTTTTTGTGTTCCTTGTGCGGCTATTTTTATGACGGGGATTTTTTTTGTTGTTTGGTCTGTATGTACGGAGGGTCTTGACGGTTGCCATTCGTTTGTGTTTGGCATACCGTGTTTATTTTGTTTTGATGTTGTTTTTTGAAACTTCTCTTTAACTAATTTGACTTCGTCTTCAGTCAAACTAGCCAATGCGGACCCTTTTCCTTCAATGCCCAGATTTTTTATGGCATCGACGAGGGTTTTTGTTTCAACTTTAAGTTGTTGCGCCAAAGCGTAAATTCGAATTGACAAGTTTCGTCTCTCTCTTTTTTGTATATTAACGGACACACATTTGTATTTATCGATTTAAACTCATCGATTTAAACTCAATTTCGTGAAAATAATTTTCGATTTTATAAAACGGCTCGTATCTATGAAGTTTTATAATTTAATTGTAAAAGCCGGATTTTTCTGTTCGGCAGATAAACCGGCGTCAGTAAATCGAAATTATGTAAGGTAGTTTAATACCTGTTCAAGTTTATTGAATTATTAAATTCGTGTGTGCAGGTTAAAAGGTTAAATTTACGTAATATTTCAGTAAAATATTTTTCAACATAAAATACACGAAATGGGCAGAAATATAGTAAGATAAACTACGTTTTCAACTTCAAATCTGATTTTTATGTCCCTTGAGTTACGAGTTACGAAGTCATTTATCTTGACTTGAAAATTACACCTAAAATATTACAAAACTTAAATCATCATAAGCTGCTGAACAAAGATAGAGTTGATTATTTTATTCAAAAAAGATTTTTGTATTTGTATTCTTTCGGAGTAATTTAAACTGTTCTCGTTTTAATTTTCGGTTTGAGTTGTCTGCTTATTTATTGGAAAGCAGGCTTTTTAATGAATAGCATTTAATATAAACCGAAATTCATAGTACGATACGTATATCAACAAACAATAGGGGCTATTATTGTACAGAAATAAAAAATATTTGCAACTCGGTCAAAATATTATCTTTAGAAGACTATTTTTAATTTTTTCTAAATCTTGTCATTAAAATCAATTACACAGATTATTATAAGCAGCTAACATCGTGTTTGTGATTTTATAATTATATTGAATCGTTCCATGTCATAAAATTTTGTCTCTATTATGTTAGCTGGATTTTCGGCAAGAAATTCTTAAAACCGAATTATTATACGTTAATTTCTAAAAACCTAATGTAAAAATTTATTGTTAGAAGGAACGCGGTCTAACCGCGGTCTAACCGCATATTTAGGCGTTTTTTGTACAAAAACAAATTTTTGTACAAAAGCAATGCAATCAAGACGCCTGCGTTCCCTCCTAATCCTAATATTAGTTTTTAGAAGTTACCATACGTTTCATACGTTTTATACATTTCATACTATAAATTAGGACTTCTTTAATAATTTGTAATATACTGCCTTCATTTTAATTTTCGTTTTTTAATTGCGATTCATAGAACGATTCGTATGTAACTGAATTTTAAATTACGTTGTGTATATTTTCCGACCATCTAATTTGCAGTAACCGTAACTTTAATGTCACTGTTTAGACTATTATATACTGGACAATTTTTTAAATATGTTAGATATTCTTTACGGTCTTCAATTGAAACGGTGTCTGTGAAAGTAAATTTGACTCCGATTTCAACTATACGCCGCGGTTCAACTCCCATTTTTTTTGTTATTTCAACAGTTGTTCCAACGATTGATTTACCTTTTGATTCGGCTTGTTTGCCCATAATAGTAATAGCACACGCACCTAAAGAACTCGCAAAAAAATCTGTCGGTGAAAAACTACGTCCTTTACCGCCGTTATCTATTGGCAGATCGGTAAGTACTTCTGCCGCATTATTACTGTGTTTTAGTGTCGTTTGACCATCGCCTTTGTATGTACATAAAAAGCTTGTCATAATTTTTATTCTTTGTTGAATTGTTCAAAATTAAATTTCATAATCGTTCGAAATTCAAAATACAATTGGTATCTCGAATCGCATAAACGGCTAAACAAATTTCAATTAATTTTATCGCTAAATAGAAAAAAATAATTGAAAAGAAAAATTGACTATTACTTCAGGCTATTTCTTAAAACACATTTTGTAAGTGTATCAAATTTTTTTGCCCGTACCGCTTTATTGTCGAAAAACACGTAAATATGTGTGTGATCTAAACAATCGCTATTCTGTTATACTCACAACTCGTACTATGAAATTTCGGCGATACAATCACGCAAAAGTCAATTATCAGCGAAAACACAAACTGAATAACATTATCGTAACAAGAAATTATAAATTGACAACAATCACCAAAAATAAAAAAAGAATTTTAAAGTACAAAATGTATATATAACGTTACAAAAATATCCAATAAAATATTCTACTGAATAGTTACTATCGTTTTTATTTTTTCGTGTGTTTCATATTTCAAAAAAGAAAAAAAAATATATATCGTCATAATGAATTGCAGTTAAAAACTGATCAGTATATTATCACAATTCATAATATGAAACTTATGTAACAATTGACAAATCGTAAATATAATATACTATTTTCAAAATTGTAATCGATATATTTTTCGTTTTTTATTTTTTTAGAAAACGAAAATATTGAAAAAAATTTTGTCAATGATTACATTAACTTTAACAATTAACTTTAACAATCTCAAAAATTCAAGGAGATAAAATGAATTTCACATTGCTGAAAAATATTACTTTGATTGCAGCCGTTGCTGTTCTTTTGATTCCTACAGCATTTGCAGCTGAATCGGAATTTAACAATAACGAATTACAAGTTAGAACTCTCACCGTACCATTTCAAAAAGATTCTACTAAACATTTTCGCATTCAACCCAAAAGCGAATGGACTTTGACAACTCAATACGACTGGATTAATCTCGAACCCAAAAGCGGCGATAAAGGCGGCAATTTTATTATTACTGCAACAATCAAAGCAAATAATAAAGCTAGAACCGGTAATATTAAACTCACTGCCGGTAATTATTTCGGATGGATCGGCGTTGATCAGGTTGACGCTAATGACTATTATCCTGACGATTATGTTTTGCAAATTCACAAAGCAAATCCGCCGGAAGGCCGCAAGCCGATTCCAATTTTTGTCATTGGCGACGGATGGGATATGAGCGATTTCAAAAAAGACGGAATTTTTGAAACCTACTCTCGCGGTCTATACAAGATTTTTTCAAATGTAGATGTAGTTAGAAATTTTCCAGAATATTTCGATTTCTATGCTTATTTTTCTGAATCAGAACAGCGCGGTAAATTCGGATTCAATCAGTACGGAACAGAATCGAAAAAACCAACAAATTTCCGCAGGTTAGAACGTTCTTGTCAACGATACTTGAGACGAATCAATCATTCTAATGCTAGAGAAGCAACTTACATTTGTGCTTCAAATGCAGCTGTTGGAGGATTTGCTTTAGAAGGTAAGTTTGCTATTCTTTCCAATCCGTCGGGGCAGCCCGGCAGTTATGCTTACTGGCTTGTTCACGAGTACGCTGGACATTGTCTAGCCAATCTACCCGACTTATATTTACGCGGCGGCTGGATTGTTGACAAAGATTCACCAAAAGCAAAAGACCCTGTTACAGGACGTATGCACCCGACTACTTACAATAATGGAACTGTCAAAGATGTCGTAAACATGGTAAATAATTTCACTCGCGAATGGGCAAGAGGTTACGATTGGTATATTGATTGGTCAGATGATCCTAAAGAAGTAATATGGAAAGATTTTATCGGTAAAGACGGTTATAAAAATGTCGGCGTTTATCCAACAGCATACAATGCAATGTTCGCAGGATTTTACGGACCTGAACAATTTGAAGCAATGCGGGAACTAAATCATCTTTGGTACGGCGTCGGTGTGAGAATGGCTGTTTGGAACCGTATTTTAGAACGCAGCGGAATTAAAAATGATGACGTCCCAAATTGGATGACAAATCCAGATGCTGACCATCCAAGATCGCTTAAAAGTTTCAAGGAATTTGATATTAAAAATGGATACAATAACAATGGAAAACACATAAATGATTTCGTTGAACATCCAATATTCAATGTAAAATATTGGATCGAAGACGATTATTTATATCCGGAACGTCCTGATTTCGAGGGAGCAGAGGGAAACTCTGATAAAAAACCTTTGGTCGTACCGTTTCCAAAGAAGCTTAATTTCTCGTCAAATGGCGGAAGTGAATCTGTTATTATCACGTCAAACAAAGCAGAGTGGAAAGCAGAAACAGATGCAAACTGGATAGAATTATCTGAAACAAAAGGTAAAGGTAACGGAATTTTTACCGTAAATGTAAAATCCGGTACCGGCCGCAAAGCAACAATAAAATTAACTGCCCCCGACGCTTTCCCGCGAATAATTACTGTTGAACAAGAATAATCTCAGATTGATAACCTGATAACTGATAATTTCAGATTTGAACGATTTATGATTTTAGATTGAAGATTAATAAAATCTGAAATCTAAAATCGTCAAATCTGAAATTTGTTACGAATTATTGTTACAAAAATTGATTTACGATTCGTCAAAAAGAGCGTCAACAAATTTATCGGAGTCGAAAATTTCTAAGTCATCTGCTGTTTCTCCGACACCGATGAATTTTACAGGTAGATTCATTTGTTTTCTTATTGTTACAGTAACTCCGCCTTTAGCTGTACCGTCTAGTTTTGCTAAAATAATTCCCGTACATTTTACGGATTCTGTGAAATATTTTGCCTGACTGATACCATTTTGTCCTGTTGTAGCGTCGAGAATTAAAATGACTTCGTGCGGTGATTCAGGAACGAGTTTTCCCATCACACGTCTTATTTTTTCTAGTTCCATCATAAGATTTTTTTGTGTTTGTAATCTGCCGGCGGTATCGACTATACAAATGTCAGCATTTATTTCTAGGGTTCTTGCTATAGCTTTATGTGCGACACTGGCGGGATCACTTCCTGATTGTCCTGTAACGATTTCTGCACCTAATCGATTCGCCCAGATCGTAAGCTGTTCAACTGCCGCTGCTCGAAATGTATCAGACGCACCAAGTACAACTTTTTTTTGCTCAGCAATAAACATACGAGTCAATTTAGCAATCGTTGTTGTTTTACCGCTGCCATTGACTCCGCAAACCATAATCACAGTAGGACCTTTCGCAGCATAATTTATTGGTGCTATCGGTTGAGCCATTAATTGTTTCAATTTTACTTTTAGAATGTCAACTATTTCCGGCATGTGGACAACACGACCGCGAAATTGCTTACGAATCGTATCGATTATTTCACTGGATGCAGAAACACCCATGTCCGTTTTGATAAGCATTGAAAATAATTCTTCTAAAAATTCTTCATCTACAAGACGCCCCGACGACTTAAAAAGATCGCGAACATCTGTATTCAATAACTTAACTGTTTTGGATAACGCCGCTTTTAATTTCGAAAAAATACCCATTAGTTTTTAAAATTTGTGTTTTGTAAATATATTAGTTGTAAAGTTAAAAGTATAATTGTTAAAATTCTCTTGGTTTGAAATCTTCCGGGATTTCTAATTTCATGGTATCACCGGATTGAACAAGCACATAAAAACCGGCTTGTATGGCTGCTTCTTGAACTTTTTCAGGAAAGATTGCACCGGCTATTGCACCAATAAGTTTTTTGGACAGTTTATTTTCTTCATTTTTTTCTTTGAAATTTTGTTTCAGTTTTTCAATACGTTGAATATGTTTATCAATATCGT
>JAITKS010000353.1 GCA_031278315.1 Planctomycetaceae bacterium
TGATAGAAAATAGATAAAATAATATTTCGTCAAAAAAAATCTATCTTCGGAATTTCCGATGATAGAAAATAGATAAAATAATATTTCGTCAAAAAAATCTATCTTCGGAATTTCCGATGATAGAAAATAGATAAAATAATATTTCATCAAAAAAATCTATCTTCGGAATTTCCGATGATAGAAAATAAATAAAATAATATTTCGTCAAAAAAATCTATCATCGGAATTTCCGATGATAGAAAATAGATAAAATAATATTTCGTCAAAAAAATCTATCATCGGAATTTCCGATGATAGAAAATAACCTGTTCTCATTTTAATTTTCGGTTCGAGCTGCCTGCTTACCTATCGGAAAGCAGGTTTTCCTGAATAAACATTTGTACCGCCCCGAAATTCATAAGTACGATACATATATTTCTTTCTTTGTATCATTAATATTTGTATCATACTTTTGCATCATACATTGACCAACTAGTCAATAAAACCTACTAAACTTTGACTTCGCGTCGGTTGTTGTAATTTTCTTACTGCCTTTGCCTCAATTTGACGAATACGCTCTCTCGTAACTTTGAAAATATGCCCAACTTCTTCAAGCGTATAACTGTAACCGTCGCCTAAACCGTAACGCAATTTTATGATCTCTCGTTCTCGATAACTCAAAGTTTTCAAAACATTAGCAATTCTGACTCGTAACATTTCCTGTTGTGCGCCATTCGATGGACTTTCCGCTGTTCCGTCCGGCAGCAAATCTCCGAAATGCGAATCTTCACTATTGCCGACAGGTCTGTCCAGACTAATTGGATAACGATTCATTGCCAATATTCTACGCGTTTCGTCAAGAGGTGCATTGGCAGCTTTTGCCGTTTCTTCAACAGTCGGTTCCCGCCCGTACTCTTGCATTAACTTTCGCGAAACATTACGCATCTTCGACATCGTCTCAACCATGTGAACCGGAATTCGAATAGTTCGACTTTGATCAGCAACTGCCCGCGTTATCGCTTGTCTGATCCACCATGTTGCATAAGTACAAAATTTGAAACCGCGTCTATATTCGAATTTGTCAACAGCTCTCATCAAACCGGCATTACCCTCTTGAATCAAATCGAGAAAACTTAATCCGCGATTTCTATACTTCTTTGCAATCGATACTACCAGTCGAAGATTACCCTCCGACAAACCGCGTTTTGCTTCCTGATATTTCACAAAAAGTTCTTTCACTTTATTGACACGATTTCTTAAACTCGTAGGTGTTTCTTGAGTCAACTTTGCAATATTTCTGAATTCATCTATCCAGAATAATCTTTCACTTTCGGGACGTCCGCTCGCACGATGTTCCTTTATACGCTTTTTGAGTTCATCCATTCTTCGGCTAAATTCTTCAAGAGTTGAAATCATGGTTTCAATTCTTTGCGTTCGTAGTCCGAGTTCTTCGATCAATCTCACAGCCCGCCGTCGGCTTCTGCCAAGTCTTTGCCATGCGAATATTCTTTCATTTTGTTTAAACGTTTTATTCGTTGCAGTAAGATAATCGCGATGATTACGTCTTACTATTAACTCAAGTGTCCGCAAATTATGAGGGAAACGCCCCATTATTTGCTGTTTTTCAAGACTATTTGTCTCCGATACCTGAACCGTGCGATCAAACGGGAGCTCATTATGATGAACCCGTTGCAATGTTCTAACTGCATGTTGAAGTACATAATCGCACTCCAGTAATTGCGCACGAAATTTTCGGCGCGTAATTTCTATTTGTTTAGCGAGCGCAATTTCACGCTGCCGAGTAAGAAGAGGAATCTCACCCATCTGGGTTAAATACATGCGAACCGGATCGTCTGACCAAGCGTCAACTATTTCAAGTTTCATAAGGTCTTCGTCCAGTATTTCATGTTCTTCCTCATCTTCTTCCTCTTCGTCTCCGATGAGTACACCAACCATCTCTTCCTCATCCATGTCGGTTTCGTTGAGATGGAGTATCTCTTCTTCGGGAGAGAGAACTTCATCAAAATCGTCTATAATGGGATCTGTTGAATCGTACAATTTAGTATCCTCTTTTTCTGTGGGGTTATTTGCTATGCAGGGGGTAAAAAAACACGTCGATGTCTTCCATAACATTGCTAAAATCAGCAACCTTTGCGCCGTCCTCAAAAGTTAATTGCAATCCGCTGACTAAACAACAAAGTCAGCTTCAGCATATTAACTAGCGCAGTTGTTAAAATCTATGTCGAAATTGGTTAAAATCATTATATAACATATATGTCTCGTAATATGAATTTCTGTAACATAAAAGTGTAAAAGTCTGATTTCCAATAGGTAGGTAAACAGGCGAATCAAACCTAAAATTTATAAGTAAGAGTAGGTTAAAATACTTTACTCATTACTTTAATTATAAGTTGCTAATTAGTAAATCAGTACGCCTATATACGAAAAAAAATTAAATTTGAATAATTTTAATTAAACTGCTTACCCTTAATTTTTGTTTGTAACGGCTATCGTTTTGTCGAAATGGAAAACACATTTTAACGAATACACTCTTTAGAGACTATTCATCATAATATGAAATTCCGAAACACGGCAGCAAAATACCTGCCGATAAACTAAATAGGCTGCTCTAACTGAAAATTCAGTGAGAGCAGTTTAAAATCTCAGGGAAATAAAAATCTCTGGTGAATAAAAAATAGGGGAAAAAACCGAAAATTTAAGGATTATCAATTAAAATGTAACTCAAAAAATAAAAAAATCAAACGCTAACTGATATTTTTTTCAATTTTGTAATTGTCAACAATTGAATTTTACCCTACGAACTGCGAAAGTGAATGAAAAAAGCTGACATTGAACGAAAGTTTTATAATGGCAGATTACTAACAGTTTGCAAAAAAATATTGTTTTATCTATATTAGCTATGTTGCCCAATTGATTCTAACCAACTAAACCGGAAATTAACTCACCATTACACAAACAAGTAAACAAAAAAAATCCAGTATAAATATATGCCGGTTAAACAGAATGTTAAGAACCTCCATTTGTCGAATTATTGTAACTTCCGCCTAATACAGTAATTTCTGAAACGAAATCTGCAATACAAAAGACAAATGAGATACGTTGAGCTTGACTATTCACAGGGGAGGACAAAAAATTATTCCTGTTTGGTTTGGTCATAAACTTTTCGCACTTGATAATTGAAATCAACCTGTAGCAAGTTTATCTGTTGAAAATCTTGCATTAACGCCTTTATATGAATTTATATTTGATAAATCTTAAAGGGCGTTTGGTCTTATTAATGTTTTTCGTGTTTTTGTGTTATGTTTAACGAATGTTTAAGCTGCCGCTTATTCTCGACTTTTCGGAAAGTCTGTTTTACGTGAATTTGTTGTTTGAGTTTTTCGGTTGAGTAAACTTTGATGTTCAGTCAAATTATACGTCAAAAAAACTTCAAACGGGTAACAATTTCAATTTTTTTTGTAATTATTGTTAGTTGATTCATGAAATTCTTGATTCAAGCCGTAAATCAACAAGACATGGAACGATTGTAAAATTTCCATTGATTTGACTTTAATATCTGTTTACAAAATAAATTATAGTTTTTTAATTGTTATTTATTCTTGAATTGATTTTTGATTATTTATTTAAATCCGTAATATTTTACATGTATTGTCGGATATTTGTATCCCCCCCTACTGTTTTTGACGTTGTTTTTTAAAATTTTATTTAATTAACTAATTGTACTTTCGCTATTTTTATTATAATGCCGAAATTTTCATATTATTTATGCCGTTTGTGTTGATTGTATTAATTGAAATTAATATGTTGATCGAAATTCATATTGAGTGTATTGCCCGCTGAAATTCATAATGACTAATCATATAAACTGCAACGAATGCGTTATCGTCCAAAATTTATATGTTTCTTGAATGTAACGTATTGATTGATCTAATACAAAATAAAAAATGTTTATTTTAAAATTAAATTAAAAGACATAACTTATATACTAGAATGTACTAACATGTTTTAATATTTGGGATTCTCTAATAAATGGCGATATTTATTATTTATTTTTAATCAACCTTATTTTGTTTTTATTTACCACAGAGAACACAGAGAAATATGATTTTGTAATTTTAGATTTTCAATTTTATATTTTGTGATAATTTATCCATTTGATTTTTGTGTGATAATTTATCCATTTGATTCCGTGTGTGGTGAGTACAACCACGCACGGCTACATTGGAGATACCCCTTCGGGGTGTGATAATGAGAGAGCTAATAATAAAGTTTTTTGGTGAATAGTCCCTAGCGGGACTTGACAGATAGTTAGCTCCTTTTCTTGCGTTTCATGGTTAAAAATTAAAACATGAATATTCACAAAATACAAAAATTTCATGAATAATTACCATTGTACCATTGTTGTTTTTTTGTCTTTTTTTTTGTCTGTTTTTTTAATACGTAACAACATAACCGCCTACGTCTCTCGCCCATGCGTTTGTTCCGTCTTGTAGATTCATTAAACGTCCCTCAAATCCTGATTCCTTTAACGCCCTAATCGCTTGCTCACTTCGGGTTCCTATTTTGCAAATAAAAACGTTTAATAAATTCGGATTCAACTCGTCCTTGCGTCTTACAACTTGCCCAAAAGGTATCGCCCTCGATCTCGGTAACATCCCCATCGCTACCTCATGCGGCTCACGAATGTCAATTATCTCCAACTCTTCCGGCGAACTTTCCAGCATGTCCCTCAATCCTAACGCCGAAATTGACTCTACCACAAAATTACTATCACTGTTTTTCAAACCGCAAAATTCTTCATAATCAACTAACTCCCTAATCGCCGGATTCTCCCCGCAAATCGGACACATCTTGTCCCTGCGTAACTTTAACTCACGAAACTTTAACTTCCACGCGTCAAAAAATAATAATCTGCCCGATAACGTATCACCATCATTCAACAAAATTTTCAATACCTCATTCGCCTGAATACACCCAATTATCCCCGGTAATACCCCCAACACCCCGCCCTCAGCACACGACGGAACAAGCCCCGGCGGAGGAGGAGAATGATAAAGACATCTATAACACGGCCCCCCGCGATAATTAAAAACACTCGCTTGACCCTCAAATCGAAATATCGAACCATACACATTCGGCTTCCCCAACAGTACACACGCATCATTGACCAAATACCGCGTCGCATAATTATCTGTTCCATCAACAACTACATCAAAGTCTTTTATAATTTTCAACGCATTATCGGTATCAAGTCTAACATTAAACATAACCACATTCGTATAAGGATTTATTTCATTGATTCGATCCCTCGCCGAAGCAACTTTAGGCCGCAATAAATCCCGCGTTCCATGTATGATCTGACGCTGCAAATTAGTTTCATCCACTACATCGAAATCAACAATTCCAAGCGTACCAACTCCCGCCGCTGCCAAATACAACGCAATCGGAGAACCCAACCCGCCCGTGCCTATCAACAACACTCGACCGCTCTTAAAACGTAATTGACCCTCAAGACCAACCTCAGGAAGGATCAAATGACGACTATACCGCGTCAACTCTTCAATAGAAAGCTCTTGCATATTACATCTAATATTATTTAATTATTCGCCCCTAATTTTAATTTACTTCAACCATCATAAACTCGTTTATCACAAAATCATTCTTCATGTTAATTATGTCAATCATGTCAATAAATTTTTTAGAATGATCAATTATCGTTACAAATATTCCCTAAAACTCTCAAAACGATTGCTAGATTAGATCAATTTGTATGGTGAAAAATAAGGTTAGTGAAAAATAAACTTGAAACCGTTGAAAAAATTTTCACTATAAGTAACTTCTAAAAACTAATATACTTTTCACACTTTAAATTTCGGTATTCGTTTTAAACTCAACTCGCCCTGAAAGGGCAACAGGATTATAACCCGCCCCACTCGGGGCGGGTAACAATTCCCCCCCTCCCCGAAGCCCTGAAAGGGCGATCGGATATTTACTCAATAATAGTGATTAGCGATTCGAACTTATAATCGGTGCTAAGCTCCGCATGCGAACTATACACTAACCACTATACTGCTGTCTTTTTAGGGCGATTTTATTTTATTCGCGGATGATTTGCTATTTGTCTTTTTTTGTCGGATTCTTCACAATAATCGTGTCAAAATATCCTGCCGCCCTTTCAGGGCTTCGGGGAGGTGGGACTTTTACCCGCCCCGCTGGGGCGGGCTATAATCCTGTTGCCCTTTCAGGGCGATTCTAGTTTTATACGTGAACGGCCAC
>JAITKS010000141.1 GCA_031278315.1 Planctomycetaceae bacterium
CACGGATTATAAGTTCAAATCACTAACAACTAATTGATGGTTTCAAGTTTTTGATTCTTTTAATTTATTATTTAAAAATCCTGTCAATCTTGTAATCCTGTCAAAAAAACAAAACTAAAGATGCGGTCGAGACGACCGCGTTCCCAATAACAATAAATTATTCCACTGATATATTACAAAATCATCTTTCTCTGTGTTCTCTGTGGTTAATAAAAAAAATCGGCGATAGATCAGACGAATTGGTAAAAACGTATTTTAATTGTTTAGTTCGGAAAAATTATAGAGGTAACGGTTCTGTTATTGTCTATTCGAGATACAACGCTGAATAATTGATTACTCCTTTTTTTGCGCTTTTGCTTGAGCGTTTTTTAATATAGTCTCTTTTTTTACATCTCTGATACTTGTACCGACAAGATCAAGCGGGGTCATGTTGAAAATATCTTTTGCATAAATATCCGCTCCGGCTTCTATTAGTATCTCCACAACTTGCGAATCAAAACAAGATTCAGCAGCATCGTGCAGCGGTGTTGCTCCATTGTTGTCTTTCGCATTGACATCTGCACCATTTTCAATCAGCCATTTTATTATTTTTTTATCATTAGATTTATTTCTCATAACAATAATATGTAACGGAGTCGAACCAAATCTGTCCCGCGAATTTATTGGATAACCAGATTGAATAACATACTTTATATTTTGCAAACTTTCATAATTGCTATTCACCATTTCATGAAGTAACGTTTCATAATTCTTATTAGAAAAATTAACGTTTAATAATTTCATTATTTCCTTTATCATTTTTTCACTTTGATTACTTAACAAAATTAGTAATACGGCAGATTGCTCCCTGTTGTTTTTTATACCGGCATCTGCACCATGCCGAATAAGCATCGATATAATTTCTACATCAAATTGATTATCATCTGAAAACGCATAATGAAGCGGCGTCATTCCGCTTTTGTCTATCAAATTTATATCTACACCGGCTTTTATAAAATGCGTTACTAACTCGTTTATCGCTTTAATATCTTTAAAATTTAAGTTGATATTATTACGATTCTCAAACAACAAAGGATAACGTTGAAAATTATTGACCTTAATCAATAAACAATGTAACGGATTTCGTTTTTCATTATCTAATGTTGTAACATCCGCCCCGCGATCAATGAAATACTTTATCAGCTCTAATTTTTTTGTAAATTTAAGAGCAGACAAAATCGGTGTATTGCCGTCATTGTCTTTGATATTGATTTCCGCATTCGCCTCTTCGCAAAGATATTTTACTATTTCAAGATCAATACTTGCATTTTTTGTTGCGCTAAGTAGAGGTGTTAAATTGTTCTTGTTTCTATCATTAACCGAACAGCCGTTTTCTATCAAGAATTTTATTAAATCAATTTTTATATTATTGCCGCTTAAAGCAAAATGCAGCGGAGTTTCGCCTGTAATTGTTTTAACGTTCAATTGTATTTTTTGATCCGCAAAATATTTTACCAGTTTGTATAAACCAGACAGAGCTGCAAAATGAATTGGTCTCGCTAATTCTATTTTGTCTTGTAAATTTATATCGGCACCGTGTTCGACAAGATACTTGGTAATTTCAAGAATTTCAGATTCATAATTACTCTTTTGAAAATGAGATGCCGGTAATACTGATGCCGGTAACATTAAAATGTGTAAAACGCCCAAACCTTCACTAGTAGTTTTTTTACTAACATCAGCGCCGTTTTCAACCAAATATTTTACTGCTTCCAAATTAGGTTTATAATGCCGTAACAAGAATTCAAGCGGTTTAAAAAGCAGCTTCCCTTCATCGACACTTGCACCGCATTCAACAAGAGACTTAATAGAGTCCAAGTTGACTTCGTTTTTATTTTTAGCCATTCCATTTACCAGCAAGATGAATAATGGCGATTCACCAGCTCTAGAATTTTTTTTGAAATCAGCTTTCGTCTTATGAAAATACTTGATAACTTCCGGTTCGGTACTATATAACAACGCCCAGCAAACCGGCGAAATCGTGTTGTCTTTCGACCAGTCAATATCGTTACCATGTTTAATAAGTTCTTTTAGTGTGTCCGGCTCGATTTGTAAGTTATGTCTAACAATTTCGACAAATACGGTTCCATTGTTATTATCTTTAATACCGACATCGGCTCCGTGTTTAATAAAGCATTTTATCAATTTGCTGTAATTGTTGTAATAATATAAATTGGTAGATAATTCCGTCAAGATTAACAATGCCGTCTTGCCGGCTTGGTTTTGAGAATTTATTTTTACGCCTTTTTCTAACAGATATTGTATCATCTCTTGATTAAAAGCTTTTGACTCCGCAAGTACATGCATCGGTGTTGATAAATATTTGTCGGTAATATTAATGTCTGCTTTGGAATCGATAAAATATTTCAGCAGTGCGAATTTTATATCTAACGGCTTTCGGCTTTTAAGCAGTTCAAATAATGGAGTTTGATCAAAGTTGTTTTTTTCGTTGACAGACATTTCTTTTTTTTCTATCAGATATTTTATGATAAACATAGAATTAAATTCAGAAGCGGCGAAATAATGTAATAGCGTGTTGCCTTGATCATCTTTAGCGTTGACATCGGCACCTTCATAATCTAACAGATACTTAAAAAATTCTTCACCGTAATGAGACGGCGGAATAGTTCCGGCAATATGAAGCGGCGTTTGATTGGTTTTATTGGGTATATTTATCGATATACCTATATCAAGAAGAGCCTTGATCCGGTCAGCATTATTACCTTGCAGCAACTTGAAATGAAGCGGAGAATCAATTCCTTTATAAATGTCATTGATGTCAATTTTATTGTTCTTTATAAATTCTTTGAGCTTATCTTTTTCTTGTACTGAAACTAAAGTGTTGTCATTTTCGATTATTATTTGCAATGCTGATTTATCGAAAGTTGTTTTTAAGTTAATGTCGGCACTGTTATTAATCAGCAATGTCATCAAGTCGTATCGTTTTATTTTAGCTGCGAGATGAAGCGGTGCGAGACCTTCGTTAGTTAGAATATTCGTGTCAGCTTTACAATCTTCGCAGATAAATTTTATTATGCCGAGATCAGATTGCTCTGTAAGTGATGTAATAGCACAATGAAGCGGAGTGACTCCGTATTTGTCTTGTTTATTTATGTTATCTTTATTGAGAAATAATTTTATTAGGTCTAAATCAGAGTTAAGCCGTTTATATTGAAAATACGATGTAATTACGTTTTTACCTCTGATATCTCTTTCAAAAATATCTGCACCTTTGCTGATAAGAAATTTAACTACTTCATAAAAATTTTTCGGGTTTTCGTCATTTTGTTTGATTGTAGAAATTCTCATTATTACTGCATAATATAATGGTGTCTGACCGGAATTATTTTTAGCATTAACATCCGCACCTTTCTCAACCAGATATTTAACAACGTCAATATTAGCAAACGACGCAAAATTATGTAATGCAGTATTGCCGGAGCTATTGACCGCTTTCACATTAGCACCTTTTTCAACTAACTCTTTTACTTGGTCAATTGACAATTGTCCATTCATCAGAGACATATTGTTTGCGTTATTCTCCTGCGAAAATAGTATCGCAACCGGAAAAAATAAAAAGAAGAAAAACGTTAATATCAAAATTTTTTTCATTTGTTATTCTCCAAAATTTTTTAATTGAGTTCCCCAAATATTTGGTGATTTTACAACATTGAGTTATATCTAATTTTCGAAATTTGAAATTAAATTAACACGTGAAAATCTGCAAGTTGTGAAATCGAAATTTGTTTTGCCGTGATATTGTTTGTATCAAGCGGTATAAATTCTAATGGACGAATTTTAATATAAGTTTTGGTAGTATATCAGGAAAATCTGCTAGAGCAAGACGGATGTGTTGCATAACTCGAACCGAAAATTAATGATTCGATAAGACATTATCTAAACGTAAATGATTATCAATAATTTTCGTTTGTTATTTCGTGTTGTCAATATTGCTGAACATCCGAAAAGAGACTCAAGGTATTGCGTCTCTACAGAAATTTTTGTTTGTAATTTTTATGGTAACTTCTAAAAACTAATATTAGAAGGAACGCAGACATCTTACCTGCACTGTTTTTGTAAATATGCGATCGAGACGGCCGCGTTCTTTCTAACAATAAATTTTTACATTAAGTTTAGGTTTTTAGAAATTAATTTATGTTATCTCAAAATTATTATTCATTATTCAAAAAAATTACATTGCGCTTCTTAAATTTCGTGAGGCTGGTTTTGTGCTTGACATTTCTTGAATTAAACGATACCAATTTGTTGTACTGCCCGGCGTTATTCTGCCTAACGATTTACTTGTTTCACATCCTGTCAAAGTTGGAATGTTCGACGGTATATTGTCAATTGCCATCACGGTTAAAAGAGCTGCACAAACTGCATCAAATGTTTCCGGTATAATTCCCAAATCAGTAACTTGAATTAATCTATTTCTACTTAAATTATTCGATATTGAGTTCATCAGCATTCCGTGCATTCGGCATGCTCCGGTTACCAATATTTCAGTGTCAACGCCTTGCAAAAAATCTACATCATTCAGTAACATTTGCCGTAAAATAGATACTATACTTTCCGAAATGAAACAACTCGCTGTACACAAAATATCTTGATACGAATATTCCGAACCATTCAATTGAAAAGCAGTTTTTAAATACGAATCTGTCGATAATCCTAACGAGTTCCAGATATTACCCGATTGCGTAATATTGCGAAATTCACTCAACAACACTCCTATTTGACAACCTTGAACCGTCAACCTTCCGCCGACATCAACAGATGTTTTTCCTTGTGTTAATTTGTATGTCAACGCATCTAGTAACGAGCCGCACGGCACGATGTCGCGTACAATAATTTTTTGATACGAAAATATATTTTCCGAGCGCGGAAATATTGTCAACCGTGCGGTACGTCCGAGATCAAGAAGTATCCGCGCTGCCGAATCTGATTTGAGAAAAATCCAACTTGGCAAAGTCAATACAGGACCGCCGCAACCGCCCGCAGAAATATCTTGAGCCGAAAACGAATCAACGATGTTTAATCCAGTCTGTTCAGCAAGAAACGGAGCGTCGCATAAACTCCGGTAAAACAGACCGTCCGACGTAGTAAATCTTATTCCCGAATCATACACGCCAATCGCTAATACATCATTTTTTGTTAAATGCGATTCGTTTAAAAGCTCATCTATTGCTTCTTCTTCGACACTAGCAAGTTCACGTAAAACATGTTGATATAGGAAACAAAACTCGGAAAAATTTATGTTTTCGTTAATCCCGCTGCCGCTCGGACGATTGATATTAATATCAGTAAAACGATTCATAAAATATTCTTGAAGCTCATTATAACTTGCTGTAATTTCAGGCGGAATATCGTAAGAAATCGACTTGCGGATTTCAAGCGGCGCACCGCTGCCGCGCCCATGAATACCAATCATCGCTGTTTCTATTCGGCGGCAACTAGACGAAACACTAATACCGCCAAACCAACGCGGAATAGGATCATTCTTTTTTAATGCTCTGGAAAATGAAAAAAGTTGCATTGAAATTAATTTATGTGTTGAATTTGGAATTATAAAAATTGGTAATAAAATTGTAATATGCTGCCCGCTCTTGAAAATTCATTTTTTGTTACGATAAATAAATTGAATATTATATCTATCGCACTATCAATTGCAGTTGAAACCGAAAATTAAAGTGAGTGCAGCTTAAAAATTTTCACTGAAATGCTGACTTATTTTAATTTTTGTAAACTTTAAACGGAATATTAACAATTATTCGGATTCGTGTAAATGCTAATTTTTTTTCGCTGAATTGCCTAATTAATAAATTTTGACTTTGAATTTTTGTGTATTATTTTGATACAGCAAAAATATCAAATCTAGATAAAGTGCAAAATTAAACACTCTAAATATATAAATAATTTCAAAAAATAGTTCTAAATTGTTACGTTTTAATTTGATGGGTTTAATATTTCAAATGTATCTTTTTGGCACAATATATGCTTTATAATAATCCGCATTATACGATTTTAGTCGATTTTATTCGGCTTTATTCGATTTTATTCGACGCACAATAATTGTAATCAGAGAAAATTTTAACAGCAGCTTAAATAATTTCTGATCAGATTTCAGTAAAAACTCTATTTATTTTTTAATTTATTATGAGCGTTAATAACAAAATTAATCCGGTTGATATTTATATTACTCAAGCCTTGAGTAAAGGCGAATTGCTTACACCGCGTGAAGAACTTAAAGCGACTCGAAAAATTGAAATTGCCCGCAGGAAATATCATAGTTCTTTAATTTGTTCTGATCGGGTTATTTTGAAAGTGACTCATCTTTTAACACAAATTATCGACGGCAAATTACGGTTAGATCGTACTCTTTCGGTAGCTGTTGCTGACGTTAAACAAAAAACATATTTGAGAAAATTTTTACCGTTACATAATAACACACTCAAAAAAATTATAGAACGTAACCGTCTTGATTTCCGCAAAGTGTCATCGAAATCTATATCGTTTGCCGAAAAGCGTAATCTTATCAAACGAATGAAACAGCGGCGGCGTCATGCGTTTATTTTAATTAGCGAGTTGCGGTTTCGTATTGCGTATATTACGCCGATATTTAATTCTCTTATTAAAGCCGAAACAGAGATGTCAATGTTGCGGAACGCTATTCGTAATTTGAAATCAGCAATATCGAATAATCCGCTGAATGTTGACTTGAAATTGTTTGAACAATTACGTCAAAATCGAAATAAATTAAAACTTCTAAAACGCAAAGTTAATGATTCGCCGAAAGAATTAAAAAAATATATTGCAAAAGTACAAAAGAATCGATTTGAGTATGAAGAAATTAAACGTAATTTTTCGGTATCTAATTTACGTCTTGTTATATCAATTGCAAAAATGTATCGGCATCGCGGAATTGGTTTTCTTGATTTAATTCAAGAAGGTAATGCCGGATTAATTAAAGCCGTTGATCGGTTTGAACGTAAACGCAAATGTAAATTTTCTACATACGCAACATGGTGGATTAGACAATCAATTGTCCGTGCGATAGCAAACAACGGAAGAACGATTCGAGTTCCTGTTAGAGTACTTGAAACAATTTCACGCGTCGGACGTGTTGCGAATAACTTGGTCGGTAAGTTAGGAACAGCTCCTTCAGTTTATGAGCTTGCGGCGGCGTGTAATATGTCTGGTGCAGATATTGCAGCGTTGTTGAATGTTAATCAAAGAACAATTTCATTAAATTTACCGGTTGATGAATCGGATAGAAAATCTTTGTCAGATATAATAGAAGATACAAAACAATTAACTCCGGTAGAACGGTTATCGCGTGAATCATTAAAGTTAAAAATTGATGAAGTATTGCAAAGTTTAACAGCTCGTGAGCGGGAAGTAATAAAACTTCGGTACGGTTTAGTTGATGGTTCCGTTTATACGCTTGAAGAAGTCGGCAAAATGTTTTCGGTAACAAGAGAAAGAATAAGACAAATTGAAGCAACCGCATTCAAAAAATTACAACATCCGGTAAGATCACGAGCTTTATCATTTTTCTTGAATTAGATTGAAGACTGTACTTTCCCAAAAATTTTAATTTTATTTTTCCGGTAATGTATCAATGAAATCTCTCAATAGTACGATATGTATGGTTATCGTAATCTATTATTTCTCTTGTAACGTTTAACATGTACTTAACATTTAACGAGTATTCAGATTCTTTTTGCTGCATGATTTTTTTTGAAATTTCATCTTTGTCGTCATATCCGGCGAGATGTAAAGTTCCGTGAATTGCATAAAGAAAAAATTCTTCCAACGGCGACCACATAAATTCTTTTGCCCGTTCAAATGCCATGTCCGTACATATAAGAATATCTGCTTCAAGATTTTTTTTTACAATTCCGTTCTTGCCGTAAGATTCTTTATAATCTATCGGAAAACTTATTACATCTGTAACGTAATCATGTCCTAGAAATTCTGTATTGTATTTTTGCATCGTTTGACTATCAACGATCACAATATTAATCTGACCAAAATAAATTTCTGCATCGTTAAGTATTCGGCGGCAAATTAATTCCAATGACGTAATAATTGTCTGTCTGTTGCTTGCTTTTTTATAAGCAAAACGATCAAGCAAATTCTGATCGTCAATTATATCAATTGATAATAATTGCATTTTCATAATGTTTCCCAATTACCTTTTACCTGAAAAAAATAAAACCGAAAATTAAAACGTAATTGATATATTACATATATTACAATTTTTTTGGAAAGTACAGTTACGATTTCTTTTTAGTTATTTTCAGGTTTTGCTGATATTACTACACCGTAAACAGTCAATATTAAACCTAAAGTTACTACAATATTAATTGGTTCTTTAAAATATAGAAAACCTACTACAGATAACAAAATCATTTGACTTACAGCGATCAACGAGGCTTGCAAAGCTGAAGTCATTCTTAATCCCTGAATTTGACAAAAAAATCCGACAACATTACTCAATCCTGCAATCGGAATAATATACCATGCGATATTCGGTACATTATAAAAACCAACGATTCCAGTTCTCACCCAAATACATGTTCCAAAAATTAAAACACCTATTCCAAGTATAATACACATCATTAACGTTACAGGAAAAGGCGCATAACGCCGAACATTGTATAAATTACATTCTGCTGTATTTATCTCATTAGACGGCAAATCAAAACCCGCCCACTTTGTAAATTGAAACGATTGCCATACACTGCTTGTATCATTCCAATATTTCCGCACTGTGTAACGCAACATTACGACATAAATCGAATACGCAATTCCGGCAACAACCGCGCCAACCGCTGCTAATATAAATACCAAACCGCCGCGATAATTTCCGCCCTGAATTGTCAACTCTTTACCTACACTTAACATTATCACGGCAACAATCAAAATATAAATCGCTATTTGCCGCCGCCGCGATAAAAAATCGCCTAAAAAATAACGTCCCATTATTGCAACTCCGATTAAAGTTGACGATTGTATCAGCGGGACTGTAATAACTAAACCAACTATCGCATAACCCAAAACTTGAAAATGCGCACCAATCAATTCACAAATTACCGCGGCAATCACTATGTAAATTATCAATCTGCGCGAAATACGATTAAATCTGCCCTGAAATAATCGAAAGAAACACCAAGGCAACAAAATAGCCAATCCTAACAACTCTTTATAAAATAATATCCAATCAGAATTAAGCTGATAGTCCGTAAGAAATCGCACCGTTATATTAGATAACCCGTAAAAAAACGTTGACAAAAATGCAAATACCGTTCCTGCCCAACTCTCACGGCGAGACGAAATAGAAGTCAATGTAACTTGATTTAACGACGACATCAAAATTAAAATTCACCGGAAAAAAACCGGCTAAAAATATTGTAATATGCAATTAGTTTTGTTGTAACTATTCAGTGAATTTTTAATTTCAAGACTCGTAATTAAAAGAACACTGAAACATATATTACGAAATTCACTAAAATCTAAAATTACAAAATATTCTTTCTCAGTGTTCTCTGTGATTAATAGTTCTCTGCGGTTAATAAAAAAAATATTCCGCCGGAATATTACCATTTTGTCAATATTGCTTGATCTCTACAGAGAGATGCTCGGCATTGCGTCTCTATAATTTATCTATAATTTATCACAAGACAAATTACCATACACGTAAAGACGGCTCTATTTCGACATCTGTTTTTTCTAAAATACGATCTTGTACTAACTGAATTAGACGTTTTATATCATTAACGATATCCCGTCCTGAATTGTTTTGCTCTGAATTTTTATTGCCGTTTATAGCCGGCTCTACAATGATGAAATTAGAATTGTGATCGCTAATTACCGCACCGCCGATTTGCGTCCCTTTAAGATTAACTTGATCAATTAAATCACTTGCTGACGTTCCCGTTTTTGTACTATTAAACGCCATTACTAATCTTAATCCGCTGTCGGGTTGTTGCGACTTGCGTACAATCCAAAATTTCTGCATCCGTTTTGATAACTCCGAAACATCGTCTAACTCTAACCTGAAAACCGCCGAAAGAATCACACCCGTATCAAGACTACTCGACCTGTACCCAAACGTGATCTCATTTTTCGATAACGTAGAAATTGTACCATCAAGATTCGCAACCCTTACACTTTCAACCCATTGTCCGATATTATCATTACTCGTTCCCGCATTGTCGCAAAGTACACCGCCGATTGTGCCGGGTATTCCAATCAATCCTTCCACTCCCCCAAGACCGAATGTAACTGCCTCCGTAATAAATTGCACTAACTTAACACCTGCGCCCGCCGTAATTAACGGCTCTCGGCTTGATGCATTATGTTCAATAGTACAAAACGCCGGCTTGTTAAGCGAAATCACAATTCCCGCCAGTCCTTTGTTAGGAACAAGAACATTCGACCCCGCACCAATCACACGCACCGATAAATTTCGGTACCGGCACCGATCTAACAACAATAACAATTGCGATTCCGATTCAGGCTCCGCAAAATACTCAACCGTACCGCCAATTCCAAGACGCGTATAATCCGCCAAACAAACATTTGAACGAACAAATGACCGAAATTCTTCCATCGTCTCAATACCTCATCAATTGTAACTTATCTCCAATATCTTAAACTCTAAAACACGATTCGGAACTTGAATCGTAACGATTTCGCCTTGTTTTCTACCCAAAAAACCTTGTGCCAACGGACTCGTTACCAGAATTTTACCCTCGTCGTAATCTTCTTCGCCGGCACCTACAAGAGTATAAGTTTCCGGTTTTTTTGTGCCGGTTTTCAATACTTTAACTGTCGCGCCAAAACGTACTTCATCTTGCGGTAAAGTAGAAGTATCAATAATTACCGCACGGCCGAGTTTACTTTTTAGCTCATTTATTCTCGCATGCAAAAGTCCCTGACTTTCCCGCGCACCATGATATTCTGCATTCTCTTTCAAATCACCTTCAGCGCGGGCAGTAGCCAACCGTTCTAAAATTATCGGCATCTCTTCCGTTTCGAGCCGTTCTACTTCGGATTTTATTTTGTTATACCCTTCACGGGTCATCGGAATTGTATCCATCGAAAATCTCCTTTGTGGAATGTTCAGATGATTGCAAAAAAATGATCTTTATCAAAAATACAAAAATCGGTAATATTAACAAATTACGAATCGCAAAAATATAAATATTTGCTATTCAGAATTATTATTGAGTTATAACTCTGTAGAAATACTACAAAATTTGTACAAGAAATAAAGTAAATAATTTTTGTAACGTTAATTTAATTTTATATCCGCTTCATACTACGAAATTCGGCGATACAATGCGTGTTCAGTAAAACCTGTTTTCAAATAGGTAACTTGCCGATACACGTAAACAGGCAGATCGAACCGAAAATTTAAGTGAGAGCAGTTTAAAAACAATTCGTAAATGATTTTTCTATTCATGCAAAAAAATTTTTTCATGCCGAAAGATGAATACCGAAGATGAATTCCGTACAAAATTTTATTGCGAATAATTACAAATTATCAAACAAATTATCAAACAACCTTAACTTTAATATTATCATGTCAATAGCCGAACTTGACCGTGAACTTTTAATACGATGTCTGGACGAACAACCGCGGGCGTGGGAAGATTTCGTTGATAGATTTCTCGGACTCGTATTACATATCGTTGATTACACTGCAACCAAGCGCGACATACGAATCAGCATTGAGGATCGAAACACTTTATGTGAAAGCGTATTCGCCGCTCTCGGACACGATAACTACAGGCTGCTGCGAAATTTTAGTGAACGAAGCAGCTTAACTACTTATCTTTCAGTTATTGCGAGACGAATCATAATTCGTACTTTGATGAATCAGACATATCAGTAATTAGTAATGATGTCAAACAATCCAAGCTGAAGCTGTCAAAAACTGATAATGTTTTGGAAGGTTGCGAAATTAACGTATCAATTGAAACGTAACAATTGAGTTGCCGCTTGCTGATTGGATTGTTTGTATTTGTATTTGTTGAAATTGTGCGGGTTACTGTCCGTCGGAGAGGCGGTATTATTTTTTGTACCAGCTTAACTCGCTCAATGATTTTTTAACGGTTTCAACAATTTTACTGAATGCTTGATGGTCATTGACAGCTAGTTCTGCTAATGTTTTACGGTCTAAAGTGATATTCGCTGCTTTAAGACCGCAGATAAATTCGCTGTAACGCAAACCGAGTTCTCGGACTGCAGCGTTAATTCGAGTTATCCAGAGTGAGCGGAAGTCACGTTTTCTAACTCGGCGGTCTCGTGTTGCGTAGCAATTGGCACGGACTATTGTTTCTTTGACTGTCCGCAACAATTTACTTCTGCCGCTGCGAAAGCCTTTAGCTCGTTTGAATAATCGTTTTTTGGATTGCCGGCGGGCGGCACCGCGTGTTGTTCGCATGATAAATGTCTCCTTATTTTGATTTTAATTTGAGTCGATTTTAAGTTAGTTTCACTTTGTTTTTTCGGTTCAAGCTGTCTAATGACTTTTATGATTTAGTAATTGTAATCTGATGTTTTTTGATGAATAACTTTTATGACACCGAAATTCATCGTATGATACGAAATAGAAGTTGAAGTTACTGTTAGTTATTTTATTTTCGTTACGAATAATATTGTTGATCAATTTAAAATCGATTGTGAGTTATAAGTTGTTCATAAATTATTTCTTTGTTGTTCTTTATTATTTATTAAATTGAAAAGTTTTTATTCGTCATTATTTATTATGTTGTCTTTGAAATCTTATCATCAAGTGAATAAAGTGAGTTGTTAATGGGGCGAAAATTATTGCCCGGGCGTTAAAGATACTACGATTTTGGACACTTCGGATTTATTGACAACAGTAGTGCCGCGAAGTTGGCGGCGGCGTTTTTTAGTCAACCGGAAAGCGAGATGGCTTGTACCGCTATGTCGATGTTTTACTTTTCCTGTTGCGGTTAATTTGAATCTTTTTTTGATTCCTTTATGAGTTTTTTGTTTAGGCATTATTTAATCTCACTTTGATATTTGTTATTCTAATTTTGAAATTTTCGTCAATATATAAAGTTGTAGAATTATGTTTATTGGTTTATCTAGTTAGACAAAAATTTCGAGTTCAAGCAAAAATTATGTTTGGTGTAAGTTGATTTACCGTTGTTGCGGGATTTATTGATTTTGATTAAATTCTTAATATCTTTTTAATATCTTATCGTGTGAATTTTATCAATTTCGTATAAATCTGAATTGACCAAAACACAAACGGGCGGTAATTGTACACGAGAAACCAAAACAAAAAAGGGGGGGAAAGACAAATAAACGAAATGAATAAAATTCACAAAAAACAAAGACAATTCACAAACAATTTATAAATATTTCACAAATATTTCATTTAATATTTCTGTAGATAAATTCTAAAAAACTCGTGTAAAAATAAATTAGATATGTTTTGTATCGTGTTATCTTATCTTTTATCACCTGTCATATTGGCAGTTAAATTTTAATCTTTTTATTTGAGTTAATATTTTTAATTTTAATGTGTTATGAACAAAAATCGGTCTTAATTTTTTTGGCATGTGAATTGCAAGAATAGCAGGAAACGTTAATACTAATGATTATTATCTAGTATTGAGTTTATATTTTTCAGATTAGACAATGTTATTTATGTAACGTTATATAATTTGAAAATGAAGGGGGGACGTTGTGATATTGATTAAATGTAAAATGAATTTGCAGAATTGTTATACACACACGTTAAGTAATTTCGGCATCACAAGAGGAGACATCACAAGAGGTTTATAAGGTTTATAAGGTTTATAAACTGCTCTTACATTAATTTTCGGTTCGGGCTGTCTGCTTATTTATCGGGGGCGGACTTTTTAATGAATAGTTTTTATATCACCGAAATTCATAATACGATAAGTATAGTGAATAAGAGCAAACGGTAATAAACTGAAAATAAGTGTGAGATTCAGTGTGAGATTAATGTGTGAGATTAGTGAGATTAAAGAGTGAGTAATAATTTTTTGTTGCGCAATTCTTGCAATATCATTTTTTCGATTGAGTATTTCGATTGAGTATTTGTATTTGGGGCGGATATTCAATTTGTACAATAAACCCTAAAAAAAGTGAGGATAAATCAAATGGCAGTAGGCGAAAAAATTATTGGAATTGATCTAGGCACAACGAATTCTGTTGTTGCGGTAATGGAGGGCAAGGAATATAAAGTTATTCCCAATGCCGAAGGTAACAGACTTACACCAAGTGTTGTTGCTTTTACTGACGGCGGCGACTATCTTGTTGGTGAGCCTGCGAGACGTCAGTCTGTAACGAATCCGACTCGTACGGTAGCTTCGATTAAGCGTTTTATGGGACGTCGGCATAATGAGGTTGCAACGGAAGAAAAAATGGTGCCGTATAAAGTTGTCGGGAGTTCGGACGAATATGTTAAAGTTGAAATCGATACTAAGCAGCATACTCCGCCTGAAATCTCGGCTATGACTTTGCGGAAATTAAAGGAAGCGGCGGAAGCATATCTCGGACATCGTGTAAACAAAGCTGTTATTACTGTACCGGCGTATTTCAATGACGCACAACGTCAAGCAACAAAAGACGCCGGACAAATCGCCGGACTTGAAGTCGCAAGAATAATAAACGAGCCGACTGCTGCATCTCTTGCATACGGATTAGACAAAAATGTTAATCAAAAAATTGTAGTATTCGACTTGGGCGGCGGTACGTTTGATGTCTCTTGTCTTGAAGTTGCTGACGGTGTTTTTCAAGTTCTCAGTACAAATGGAGACACTCATCTAGGAGGCGATGATTTCGACGAAGTGTTGATTAATTACGTCGCCGAACAGTTCAAATCGGAGAGCGGAATCGATTTGAGAAAAGACGCAATGGCTCTACAAAGATTGCAAGAAGCATGTGAGAAAGCAAAACGCGAACTCAGCGCAGCACAATCGACTGATATAAATTTACCGTTTATTACGGCAGATCAAAATGGTCCAAAACATTTACAGAATAAATTAACACGTTCAAAATTTGAACAGCTCACTGACCATTTGGTTGAACGGTGCCGAGGTCCTGTACTTCAGGCATTAAAGGATGCGAAATTATCTGTGTCGGATATTAACGAGGTCGTGCTTGTCGGAGGATCAACGCGAATCCCAAAAGTTCAGGACATGGTTCGTGCTATTTTTGGAAAAGAGCCGCATAAAGGTGTGAATCCAGATGAAGTCGTTGCTGTAGGGGCAGCAATTCAGGGAGGTGTGTTAGCAGGTGAAGTTAGAGATGTGTTGTTGCTTGATGTAACTCCGTTGAGTCTAGGAATTGAAACGTTAGGCGGAATTATGACAAAATTAGTTGAACGTAACACAACTATTCCGACAGAGAAAAAACAAGTTTTCAGTACGGCAGATGACAATCAGACTGCTGTAACGATTAAAGTTTTTCAAGGCGAGCGTGAAATCGCTGCTCATAACAGATTGCTGGGACAATTTAACTTAGAAGGATTACCGCCTGCTCCGCGGGGTGTTCCGCAAATCGAAGTTTCGTTTGACATCGACGCAAACGGTATATTGAATGTATCTGCTAAAGATTTGGGAACGAAAAAAGAAACGAAAGTAAGAATTGAGCAATCGTCTGGATTGTCCGAATCTGAAATCGAAAAAATGAGAAAAGATGCCGAAGAGCATGCCGCTGAAGACAAACAAAAACGTGAGTTAGTTGAAGCGAAAAACGGCGCAGAATCTATGTGTTTTCAACTTGAAAAGTTCGTGAAAGAAAACGACGCAACTTTGAATCAAGCTGATAAAGACGCTGTCAACGCTGCTATCGGAAAGACAAAAGAAGCTATTGCAACTGATAATTTAGCAGAAATTAAATCGGCAACGGAGCAACTAGAAAGTATTTCGCATGCAACAAGTAAAGCAATGTATGAAGCCGCTTCCAACGCCGCAAAACAAAACAATGAAACCGCAAACAACACAAATGAAAATAACAAAGACGACGACGCAATTGACGCTGAATTTGAAGTAAAATAAAAAAAATTGATTCCGTGTGCGGTAAACAAACACCGCATACGGAATCAATGGATAAATTAACACAAAATGTAAAATTACAAAATCATATTTCTCTGAGTTCTCTGTGTTCTCTGTGGTAAATAAAACAAAATGTAATATATCAGTGTAATAATTTATTTTTTTGCGGGAACGCGGTCGTCTCGACCGCATCTTTAGGCGTTTTTTGTACAAAAAAGATGCAGGCGGGACGCCTGCGTTCCC
>JAITKS010000371.1 GCA_031278315.1 Planctomycetaceae bacterium
AATACACAATCTGAAACACAGTAAATAGGGACAGGAATTTCTTAAAATAAAACGTAATAAACGTAATATATCAGTGAAATATTTATTTTTAGAAATTCCCTGAATCTGAAAATCTAAAATTACGTAATTCTTTCGGGGGTAATGTAAAAAACAAATATTTGTTACAAAAATATCTAATAAAATTTTCTAATGAATAGTAACTAAAGTTAATAGTTAGAATAATTTTATAAGTTTCCCACAAGGAGTTTTTTTATTTTTGGATCGTTTAATGAATTTACGATTAATTTAGCTTTTTGGAAATTTCCGTTTTTATTGTGTTCAGCGATTACGATTACGGGAAAAGCACCGGCTTTATCCGCAGCTAAACAACCTGCTGTGCTGTCTTCTAACACGAGGAGTTTAGATGGAATAATTTCTAATTTTGTTGCGGCTCGTAAATATATTTCTGGTTCCGGTTTACCTTTTACGATGTCTTTTGCGGTCAACACAAACTTAAATCGATTTGCGAAATCGTATTTTGACAAAACCGCATTTACTACACGTAAAGAACTGCTCGTACAAATACATTTTGGTATTTCGTGTATTTCAAGAAATTCAAGTAATTCGAAAAGTCCCGGCATAGTTGAAAAGCCTTCGTTGAGAAAATCAAGAAAAAGCTCTTCGGATTCATTTTGTAATTCTTGCCAACTTTCTTTTAATGAAAAAGTTTCCTTAAAAAACTCGAAACAAAATTGCGGCGGACGTCCCATTACTGCCGCACATAATTCTTCAGTGTATTCATATCCGCGTCGTCCTAACAATGCTGCCGCCGATTTCCAATAAACCGATTCTGTATCAAACATCAGACCATCCATGTCAAACGCAACTGCACGCATAATTTTTATTAGATATTTTTAGAATTTCCCTTTAGTAAATACAACGTAGTAATATATCAGCGGAATATTGCCAAGGTTTCAAATTTATTTTTTATCAACCTTATTTTCAAAATTTTCAAATTTATAACTCGAAAAAGTTACAAAACAAATGTTCCACTGAAATATTACCGAATTTTAAACCGTCTTTGATATTTTTTGATTAAATAATTGCTAACGGTTTTACGACTTCCGCCGGTTTATCTTTCATTAGACTTAATCCTTTTTCTACACCTTCTAATCCCTCAAATTTGTGTGAGATTAGTTTACTTGGATCAACTCTGCCGGTTTGTACAATTGCAATCATTCTTTCCATTCTTGCTCGTCCGCCTGGGCATAAACCGCCATAAATTGTTTTGTGTGCCATTCCGCATCCCCATGCTAATCGCGGAATATCTAACGTATTTCCTTCGCCGAAATAATTTATATTACCGATTGTTCCTCCGGGTTTTACCATTTCAACAGCTTGTCCTAGTACACTTTCATTTCCTCCCGCAACAATGACATGATCGACCTGACCATGATTAATATCTATTATTTGCTGTACGATGTCTCCGTTTTTGTAATTTATAAAATCAGTAGCGCCGTAAAATTTCGCAAGTTCGATACACTTCGGACGACTCCCGACAGCAAAAATTCGACCTGCACCTTTAAGAACTGCGCCCGCAACTCCCATCAATCCAACTGGTCCGATACCAATCACAGCGACAGTTGAACCGATTTGAATATTTGCGAGTTCAGCTCCGTGAAAACCTGTTGTCATCATATCAGGCATCATTGCAGCGGCTTCGAGACTGATTTCATCGGGTAATTTTGCTAGGTTCATGTCAGCATCGTTGACATGAAAATATTCTGCAAATACACCGTCTTTGTCATTCGAAAATTTCCATCCGGACAATAAACTTTCCGAATGCTGGTGCGGAACACCATGCTGAATTTGTAATGTTCGCCAGTTTGGTGTTATTGCAGGAACAACAACTCGGTCACCGGCTTTAATAAATGAAACCTCTTTACCAACTTCAACAACCTGACCGACAGCTTCATGTCCAAGTATCAGATTATGCCGCTCTCCAATTGCGCCGCTATAAACGGTGTGAATATCCGATGTACAAGGCGCAAGCGCAAGCGGCGCAACTATTGCATCATACGGACCCGCAACAGGTTTCGGTTTTTCTATCCAACCTGTTGCACCAATTTTGAGCATCGCAAATCCTTTCATAATGTTCCTCACTTTCTTTTAATTTTGTGGTAATATTTCAGTTGTTTTTTAATTTGATATTCGTAATACGTAAAACAAAATCGTAATAGTCGGAATTTTGTTATACGTCTCGTGCTATAAATTTTCGGTGATATAAATGAGTGTGCTGTAAACCGGATTTCCGATTGGTAAGCAGGCGAATCGAATCGAACCGAAAATTAAAGTTAAAGTAAGAACAGGTTAAAAAACTCTGCTGAAATATTACATTGTTAATGTTTAAGTTTAAACTACACACGATAAATACCGTTCTCTACCGTTATCTTGAATATTCGTCATCAAGTTGAGTTTAAACTCTTTATGATACACTTCTAAATTTACTAATCGTCTCATTTTTTATATTTCGATAGTATCTGTATGCTTCACCTAATCGGAAAACACAGATTAAAAATCAACATTTGAGTTACCGATATTATAAAGAGAGGACGGATTAGTATAGACAAAAAAATATACAACTTATACTATGAGATTCAACGGCTTGAATACGAATTTATTAAATTCGCTTCAAAACTATACGTATCGTACTATGAATTTTCGTTGACATAAAAGCTATTTATCAAAAAGTCTGATTTCTAATTAGGTGAGCCGATAGTTCTAATCGAAAATTAAAGTGCGAGTAGTCTAAAATCTAAAACTAAAGTATAAGTTGTATAAACGGCAGTCTAATGAAATGACTTCTGAAATGATTTCTTTCTGACATTTCATTTTTCTGTCATACAACCAACACGTAATTTTGAGATAACCTGAAAAATATGATCAAAAGAATCAACCTGATCAACTGCATTTCAAATTATCAACATTGAATATTTTAGTAACTGAACAAAACAAATACAACCATACATAATATTTCATCCTGACCTTGTTTGATATTTTGTAATATTTTAGCAATTTCTAAAAGTCTATTTTTAGACAGAATAAACGCAATTTTCAGAATTGATGAATTAAAATAATCGTTTATTTTGCCGGCGAATTTATAAAAAATTTTATGAAAAAAATTAGTGGACATTCGTGAAAATTAGCAGACAAAAATTGTCCTGTAATTGATAAGAATAGGTTAATATACTCATTACACTTTAAAATTCGTTTTTTAGTAATATATCAGTGGAATATTTTTTTTTATTAACCACAGAGGACACAGAGAACACAGAGAAATCAGATTTTGTAATTTTAGATTTTAGATTTTAAATTTAAGTGAATTACTAAAAAATA
>JAITKS010000376.1 GCA_031278315.1 Planctomycetaceae bacterium
TCAAAACTTGAAACCTTCAATTAGTTGTTAGTGATTCGAACTTATAATCCGTCCGTGATAATTTCACTAAATTACTATTCTGTAAATCCTGTAATCCTGTTTATCCTGTCAAAAAAAAAATATTCCACACTGATATATTACAAAAAAATAAAAAACGATTTTTAAAGTGTAATTGATATACTAAAAAATCAATCAAAAATTATTTACCAATCACAAAATTACTTTCTAACTTCGATCTAAAATTATGAAACCTTGGTACAAAGTTGTAACTCCCCGTGCGGATTTACGTGCGAATCGTCCATTAGATGCGTCGGAATTTGCGGTACATCTTGATCATGTCCGTACCGGTAAAGCGCCGGATTACTATTGTGATGCACATCAATTTTTTGACCGGACATTTTTAACCGGTAACTTGCAAAAATTAGCAGTTGAAGTATTGCGCCGTCTTTCGGGTATTGTTACGGAAACATCAGCCGTTTTTAATATGTCCACACAATTCGGCGGCGGCAAAACTCACGCATTGACGTTACTCTATCATCTTGCGAAATCGGGACATGATGAATCTTTTACCGGTGTCCCTAATTTACTCCAATCTGCTAATATTCAGAATGTTCCCAAATGCAAAACGGCAGTGTTTGTCGGTACGGAATTTGATTCGCTTACCGGCCGCGGCGGCAACGACGGTACACCGTTACGAAAAACGCCATGGGGCGAAATTGCATGGCAAATCGGAGGCGAGAATGCGTTCAAAATTCTTGAACAACACGACAAAAATAATATTGCACCCGCCGGTGATGTGTTGAATAAGATTTTTCCCGAAAATGAACCGGCATTAATTTTGATGGACGAAATTATGAATTTCGTCAGCCGCTCTGTAAACAAAGAAGCCGGAAAACAATTTTATAATTTCTTACAAATTCTTTCTGAGTTTGTGCGAAGCCGTAGTAATATTGTTCTTGCGGTTTCTGTTCCTGCGTCGGATTTGGAATTGAACCCCGAAGAACTAGGAACATTTGATCGTATTAAAAAACTTCTTGACCGTCTCGGCAAGGCGGTAATTATGTCGGTCGAATCGGAAACATCGGAAATTATTCGCCGCCGTCTTTTTGAATGGGATAACAATAATATTAAAAAAGAAGCCAAAACAGTTGCACAACATTACGAGACATGGATACAACGTCATCGGCAACAGTTACCGCAATGGTTTCCCATTGACAACGCCGCTCGTCAATTTGAAGCAACTTATCCATTTCACCCGACAGTGATTTCTGTCTTTGAACGTAAATGGCAATCGCTTCCTCGATTCCAACGGACACGCGGAATTTTGCGTCTTCTTGCGCTTTGGGTTGCGGACGCTTACGAAAAAGGATTTCAACAACATCAATCTGACTTACTGATTAGTTTGGGCAGTGCGCCGCTGGAAAATTCAAATTTCCGTACAGCATTATTTGAACAACTCGGCGCAACAAATCTTGAAGTTGCCGTAACAACAGATATTGTCGGTAAAGACGATTCACACAGTATCAGACTCGACAAAGACGCCAATGACAATATTAGAAAAATGCGGTTACATCAAAAAATTGCGACAAGTATTTTTTTTGAATCTAATGGCGGTCAAACGCATGATGTCGCAACGGAGCCTGAAATTCGATTAGATGTTGCCGATCCGGATTTGGATATCGGCAATATTGAAACATCATTAGAATCACTTTGTACTGCCGGTTATTATTTACTTGCCGACAACAAAAAATATCGTTTCAGCGTTAAACCGAATTTGAACAAATTACTCGCCGACCGCCGCGCAAGTGTTGATAAATCCAAAATCAACGAGCGGATTCAATCGGAAATTAAAAAAGTGTTGTTTCCTTATGAGGGAGTGAAAGTAAAATTAGTTTTTTTCCCCGAAAAAAGTATAGATATTTATGACGAACCGGTCTTGACGTTTGTTATTTTGCCGCCGGATCAAAATCGTGAAGATTGGGAGACAGTAGAACGGCGTATCGACAAATGGACACGGGAACGCGGTGATGGAGTCCGGCGTTTCCGCAATGCGTTAGTGTGGGTTGTTGCGGAATCAGATTCGCATATTCAAGATAATGCCCGCGATCTTCTCGCATGGGAAACAATTCGAACCGAATTTAAAGAATTACGTTTAGAAGAAAACGAACAACGTTACCAACTTGAATACGGTCTGAAAAAAGCGCAACGCGATTTAACGGAAGCAATCTGGCGCACGTACAAAAATATCTCCTATCTCAATCAACAAAACAAATTACAAACGGAAGATTTAGGACTTGTAACGTCAAGCTCATCAGAGTCATTATTACGAAAATATATTGATACAATGTGCATCAAAGATGATGCTACAGATTGTATTACCACAAATTTTCTTATTCGTAATTGGGCAACTGCTTTGACGGAATGGTCAACCAAGTCGATCAAGGAAGTTTTTTTTGCGTCTCCGAAATTCCCACGATTATTAAAACCTGAAGCCGTTTTAGATATGTTCAAAAAAGGTGTCGCCGAAGGATGTTTTGCTTACGTCGGCAATAAAACAAAAGACGGGAAATATGAACCGTTTCGATTTAAGGAAATTGTTACCGATATAGAAATTTCAGATGACATGTACATTATTCGGCAGGAAACCGCAGAAGAATATCTCAAGAATTGGCAACAAAATTCTATCGATAACACTGCCGCCGATAAACCGGAAGAATTAACCAAACATCAACTGCCCGAAAATACATCTACTGCCGGTTATTCACAAAACGAGAATCCTCGATCATTAATTCGAGAAGACGATGTTTATGAATTAACATGGTCAGGCAAAATTCCACACCAAAAATGGACATCGTTTTATTCAAAAGTATTATCAAAATTAGTTCAAGGTAATGAAATTACGCTGAATCTCCAACTCAGCGTAACATCCAACAATGGAATCTCTCAACAAACAATAAAAGAAATCAATTCAGCATTACGTGAATTAGGATTGGAAAATGAGATTAGTTGAAACGATTAAAATACGTTTCAAATTACTCTGTAATATATCAGTGAAATAATTTATTGTTGCCGGGAACGCGGTCGTCTCGACCGCATCTTTAGGCTTTTTTTGTACAAAAAAGATGCAGGCGGGACGCCTGCGTTCCCGCCTAAAATCTAAAATTACAAAATCTGATTTCTCTGTGTTCTCTGTGTCCTCTGTGGTTAATAAAACAAATATTCCACTGATATATTACTAAAAAACGAATTTTAAAGTGTAATTGGTATAGAATATATTTTGTCTTTACTTTTTGTTTCTCTTTTTTTGTTTCTTTTGCGGAATGGTCTTTACTTTTTTTGGGGAATTGGTACAACTTCGCACTCATTATATGTATCATCTATGAATTTCGATGACACGAAAACGGTTTTCGTTTTAAACTAAAATCGCCCTGAACGGACAATCGGCATTAGCGTAATGCGATAGCCCTGCGCTATTGTTGATTGCCCCTACGAGGCGAATTCATGGACTATTTTTTGACTCAAAAACAAATTATTCCACTGATATATTTATATTACTATTTTTTTGTTTTTTAATTTATGACAGATGATTTTGAAAAATATCAGACCTCTTTTGATCGGCTGATGAAATTTTCGGTTGATCGGGAATCAACAAAAAATGTTGACGAGCCGATTACATTTTATAAAGACAATTCTGATAATTCGACCAACGATCAGATTGAACAATCTGCTCAATTAGATAACGAACAACTAGAACTATTAGATCAATTAGATCAGATGAATCCGTTTGAATCTGTCGAACCTGTTGAATTTGTTGAACCAGTTGAATCTGAAAACTCGAACAATAGCGTTGAATTACATAACACAACAACAGACGAAATTTACAACGAAACAAATTCAATAAGAACTGCCGCCGAAATTAAATCTTCGGAAATTATGATTTCTCAAGACCCAATCGAACATAAAATAACGGAACTGTCTCATCAGAATGCGAATGTGTTGGAACAATTTACGAGTTGGCTTTATTCGGCAGAAACAGAAAATACAAAAGATAATAAAGATAATAATGCCGTTGACTCTTCAAATAATGACGATTCAGAGCGAATTAGTGAAACTGGTCTTTTTCAAGTTTTTGAAGCGATAACAGCGCAACGTCAAGAATTGAAACTTTATGTTAAATCCGGCCGCAAAACAGTTGACTTAATTGAAAAAAGTATAGAGGAAACTTCCCGCGCAGTTGAGCAGCTAGGACGCTTAAAACGAGAACGGCCGGAAATTGAACGTAAAGCGGTCAAACCGTTTATTATGAGTTTAATCGAAATTGATGAATCGTTGTTACGTGCGATTTCTTTTTTGGATACGGTTCAGAGCAGATTAATTTTTCATTCGCGTAATATTGAAATTTATGCTGGTGCGTATTGTGATCGATTTTCATTTTTTCAGAGATTGTGGCGGCGGAAAACAATTTTTCAATATACAGATTATTTGATAAAAGAACGGGCAGCAGAAGTTGAACATGTTTTGCAACCGCTGCATGACGGATTTAAGATGGTAATATTCAGGATGGATGATGTATTGCGGCGTCACGATGTTAAAAGATTGAATCCGGTTGGAGAGTTAGTCAATCCGGAAACAATGCAGGTTGTTGCGGTTTTGGATTCAGATACGGTTGAAGCCGGTCATGTAGTTGATGTAATTCGACCCGGATATTTGTGGCGGGGAATTCCTTTTCGATTTGCGGATGTTCGCGCAGCAAGAGTATCGAAAATAAATAAATAGTGAAAATATATTTTACACACAGTGAAAAATAAACTTGAAACCTTTTGGAAATTTCACTGATATATTTCACTGACATATTACATTTATTTTTTATATTAGATTCAAAAGGTGATAATGTAAAAAACAAATATTCAACTGATATATTACTTTTATTCTTAATTTTAATTCTGATTTCTGACATGCGGATTATAAATTAAAAATTGTTGTAATATTATTTTATTTTTTTGTTGTATGAAGAAATTGCTTGATAATACACTTGAGCGTTTTGAGGAGCTTGAGCGTTTGATGTCTTCGGACAATGTGCTTTGTGATTCTTTTAGAATGCAACAGATTGCACGAGAGCATGGAATGATAGCGAAAATGGCGACGAAGTATCGGCGTTTTAAGCAGCTTAATGATCAGATTTCTGAGATGGGATCGATATTGGAAGGTTCTGATATTGAGATGCGTGAACTTGCGGAGCTTGAGCTGCCGGAATTGCGTGAAGAGCGTGAGTTAATATGGAATGAATTACTTGACATGACAGTTGGCGGAGTTGATGCGAATCGTACAAGTTTAGTTTTGGAAATACGTGCCGGAACGGGCGGAGAGGAGGCTGCTTTATTTGCGGGTGATTTGTATGGAATGTACAAACGTTATTGTGAAAGTTGCGGTTGGAAAGTTGAGATTTTATCACTTAATGCAACGGAATTAGGCGGTTTTAAGGAGATTGTTTTAGGAATTGACGGTGAAGGTTGTTTTCGTAAGTTGCAATTTGAGAGCGGAGGTCATCGGGTTCAGAGAGTACCTGAAACAGAAACGAAAGGCAGAATACATACTTCGGCGGCAACTGTAGCAGTGATGGCGGAACCGGAGGATGTAGAAATCGATCTAAAACCGGAAGACTACAGATTAGACAGATTTTGTGCAAGCGGACCAGGGGGGCAACATGTGAACAAAACGGCTTCTGCGGTAAGGTTAACTCATTTTGCTACGGGGTTAGTTGTGAGTTGTCAAGATGAGAAAAGTCAGCATAAAAATTTAGCCAAAGCGTTACGGGTTTTAAAGACAAGACTGTATGAAAGCAAACGGGAAGAAGAACAAAAAAAGCGTTCTGAAGAACGTTTGAGTAAAATCGGCAGCGGAGACAGAAGTGAGCGAATAAGAACATATAATTTCCCTGAAAATCGTATTACGGATCATCGAATTGGGTTAACACTTTACAAATTGGATTCGATTTTAGTAGGCAATCTTGAGCCTGTAATTGAGGGTCTAATGGAATACGAAAAACGCGAATTACGCACAGCCTTCAGCGATAATAAATAGAATAAAATGTATCCTGTCATAAAATGTTTTTTCGTAATATATCAGCGGAATATTTTTTTTATTAACCACAAAGGACACAGAGAAATCAGAGAAATCAGATTTTGTAATTTTAGATTTTCAATTTAAGTGAATTACTAAAAAATATTTTAGCTGGGAACGCAGGCGTCCCGCCTGCATCTTTTTTGTACAAAAAACG
>JAITKS010000378.1 GCA_031278315.1 Planctomycetaceae bacterium
TGATCTTTCTTGTAACATTTACATTGAATCGCAACAAAACCGGAATCGTCATTCATTTCAGCAACGAGATCAATTCCAGTATCGCCGGAAGTTTTTTTATCCCAATCTTTCCAACGGACAACATCTTTATATTGAGTTTTATATTCCGGATCATGCAAAAGATAAATCAGCACGAGTTCTTCAAAACGAGTCCCTTTATCCTGATTGGAAAATTGACCGTCACGTATTTCTTGAATAAGAGTCTTAATGTTCATTTTTGTTTTTAGTTTTTAGTTGGATATTTTAAATTTATTTTTTCTCATTTTTTGTATTATTTGCGGCGAACTGTATTTTGGTTAAACCGGCAGTCCGGCATGAATCATACGCATCTATTATAAATTCTATTGGTACGTTGGAATCGCTGTCAATTACGACCGGCAAGTCATGTTGAATTTTTCTTAATTCGTTTAATAATTTCTGAAGTTGTAAAATCGATTCACACTCGTTGCCCGCTAATATCCATTGAGGTTTTTCACTAAATTTAATCTTTATTATTGCAACGTCAATTTCAGACGGCTCCGGAATCAATAACTGAACATTACTTTCAATATTTCCGGGTAACGATAAATTAGTTGTCACTAAACTTTCCGACGGACGAAAATTCGCCGTACAAATAAAAAATATTAACAATAAAAAAATCACATCAAGCATCGCAGTCATCTTTAATTCCGGTTTAGATTTTTTTTGATTCAAATAAACTGTTTTCATTTTTCTAATTTTTTGTAATATATCAGTGAAAATTTTTGTTTCTTTAAGATCACAAAAACCAAAATTTCACTAAATATATTAACGAGTAATTTAATTTAATTTAATAATTTAAAATTATGTTTTTTGACAAAATACTTATAATTGTTCGGCACGGAAATACTTTTCGTCCCGATGAAGAACCTCGCCGTATCGGTTCCCGCACTGATTTACCGCTAGTTGAAGAGACTCGTAGTATTACAGCTGCACGTATTATTAAATCGCGCGGTCTTTTTCCGGCACGAGTTTTTGCTGCTCCTCTTTTGCGGACAATGCAAACGGCAGAATTGATCGTTAATGAACTCGGTCTGAATTGTACTATCCAACAAATACCCGAATTTACCGAAATTGATTACGGACCAGATGAAAACCAAACAGAAAATAATGTTATAAAACGATTGGGTACTTTCTATCTCGGCAGGCACGCTGATCTAAACGAAATAATACAACGAGGTAAAGATGAAATTGATAATTGGAATAATAACGCTGCCGCTCCCGCTTGTTGGAATGTCGATACTACAAAAATTATTGCCGATTGGCGAAATTTCACGGATAAAATTAATAAAGGCGAGACTGTACTTGTTGTCTCATCAAATGGAATAATACGTTTTGCTCCGCATATATTATTACCCGATGATTTTGAAATATTCCGCAACACGCACAATCTACGCCAATTTGTAAAAACTACCTCCGCTGAAACACAATATCAGGAAAAAACGAAACCGAACTCGACCGCAAACTTAAATAACTTAAAAGTTACTACCGCCGGTATCTGTATTTTCGTACAAAAAAACAACAAGTGGAATATCACCGATTGGAATATTAAACCTGATCTAAATTTCAAAATAGCCGATAACCAAAAAAGTAGTTTGTAAACACAAATGAGAAGTATAATAATTCTCCCATAAAAATAAATAGCCCCAAAACTCCTTCCGTATAATGAATCATAAGTTTAATAAAACGCCGCCGCTGCAGAAGATTTCTTGATTGTTGCTTTGGTAAAAAATAAATTTGAAACCTCTGAGAATTTTTGGTTTGAAATTCATAATTCCAAAAAGTTGAAAAATAAATTATTCCGCCTGATATATCACACATAAATTAAAATTAGAATCATTTAAAATGTCTAATAATGGTATCTAATATCTATTTTGTCTGAGTTATTATTAAATTTCCCGAAATATTATTGTTTTTTCCAAAAATGATTTATTGTTTTTCGATTTTGTGCCGTTTAGATATTTTGAGGTCTGTACTGATATTGACGGTTATAATAATTTTGCGGATTAATTTAGTGAATTTACACAAAATATTACAAAAAATTTTTTAACAACCGTTTTTTGAAAGCTATTATGAAATATACATTATTCAGCTGTAGTTAATTTTTGCTAAATCACTATGAAACAAATTCTACAACTGATAAAGTTAAATATTCATAATTCATAACTAAATTTCAATAAGTAATACATACGATAAATTTCGGCAGTGATATAAATGCGTATTCAACAAAAACTGCTTTCCAATTACATAAGCAAATAACTCAAACCGAAATATAAGCAAAAACAAAGTTTAAATACACAGAAATTTAATTTATGAATTTCAATAGCTTAAAATAAATCAGACTAAAAAATCTTTTCACGAATATCATCAACAACATCACTTGACCAAATTCGTGAATCGTTAATTTGATTAATAAACTTATATCAACAAAGTTTTAGACCATTGTTTGTTTTAGTCACGAACTTTGTTGAATCAAGAATAAGGTCGTTTTTTAGGCTTACCGTTTACTTGTTTAAGTCTTGGCAATACAAGAAGTTGACTGTGTTCGCCTAATTCAAACATAAACCATTAAAATATTTAAGAATATGAAAGATACAAGGTAAAATATGGAAACGAAACGAAAAGCTTGGATACAAATTCCAGATTACACAGAGTTCGAAATCGGTGAAGTAAGCCGGTCTGAAATTGACAAAGTTTGGGGATCAAGCTGGGCTCAGAAATGTATCAAAGATATTTCCGAACAAGTCGCAATTGCTAGATATTCTCCTGCGCCGCGTCAAAAATCAGATGATTACTGTCCGCCGTGTCTCGGTTTCGAGAATGAAAACGCTGTTATAGCAGTTAGTCCAAAAATTGATGTTAAACCGTCTATTTTATACGGTGCACCGCTGCCTGATTTGACAACATGGTCTATTTATTTAAACGTCAAACACGGACGGCTCCTGTTCGGACTATTTCCTATAGATTATTTCTACAAAGATACCGTTTCACAAGAAAACGCACTCGATTTTATAAAGATTTTTTTCGACAATATTCCATGCGAAATTCCCGCCGTAACAAATAAATGGCGAAAAAAAATCAAAGTAAACAACAATTATACAAATCGATTCGTAAACAATGCACCGCTGTTTTGATAATTTGCTACTAAACAACGTTAATTTGAAAATAGTGGTTAGTGGTTAGTCCGCATGCGGAGCTGTCACTAACCATTATTTTTTGTTGTGCCGTGCCTATTGTTTTAATTGAATTTAGAAAATTCTACAATTCCCAATCAGGTCTGCCCGGACAGGATAGAACAATTCTTCCTGAATCTCTGTACAAAGTTACCGTTCTGCTGTGAGAACCGCCTACATCTTCTGCAACTGCACCTAGTCCATATTGCCAAAGAATTTTTTTTGCTGCAAGCGCATTACGTTTACCTATATTAAAAGTATTATTCGGATCCGCCACATTCGCACCGCCGGCCATCTTGATTATCAAATTCGACGGCTTCGATAAAGAACCTGCCGCCCGTTTCATCATTTCCATCAACGCAGGAATTCCTGTATCCGCAAAATATCCCGGTAACTGCTTTGCTCTATCCGGCGAAACAGATGAATCTGGAAGAGCTATATGATCCATTCCAACACAACGCGTTCCGCGGTCTAATATCATCAAGGCAATACACGAACCGAGTGCCATCGTACGAATGATACTGCCATCCGTCTTCGTTGCGCCGTAATCGCCGACTCCAAGCATTATCCGCTGTTGATTGATAAATTGCATCTTTAATTTAATTTCGATCTATAATAATTACACTAAAATTTAAGTGCAAACTTCTGAAAAAAATTTTTACATCCGAACAGTTTGTAATTCTAACATCAAGTCTATAATTCTACATTTTTTGTAATATATCAGTTGAATAGTTTTAAACTATTCTTACGAATTTTCGATATTTGTTTTTAAACATGTATTCATTAAAATCACCCCCAAACGGCAGCAGGAAATAACGGCACGATTATTAACAACAATTATTGTTCCATCCCATTACGTTGATATTGAGCCGATATCCGATCGCCCTTTCAAAGCTGATTTGAGCAATCCTTAAAATTACTATATATAATGATGACTGCAAAAAATCCACTGATATATTACCATTTTTTTAACTTGTGATTTCAAAAAAATACTGGAAATAAATATTATAAAATTTTTCAATAATTATCTTAAAAAACCTTGTAACGTTTGCGCGATTTTTGGTAACGGAACTAACATTTCTGCCCCGCCGCGCTGATACGCTTCTTTCGGCATACCAAAAACTACACAAGTTGCTTCATCTTGTGCGATACATTTTGCTCCTGCATCTCTCATTGCTTTCATTCCATTTGCGCCGTCTGCACCCATTCCAGTCAGCATTGCACCAATAGCCTTGTTGCCGACATTTTTTGCGACAGAATTCATCATTTGCTCAACCGAAGGACGATGTCCGCAACATAACGGCGCATCGAAAACCCGTACCCCCCAACCTGCACCAATTCGTATTACTTCGAGTTGTTTCCCGCCTTGTGCAATTAAAACACGGCCGTCATAAATCAAATCGCCGTCTTCCGCTTCCTTTACAATTACGTTTGCAAGACTATTCAATCTATCAGCAAACATTTTTGTAAAACCTGACGGCATGTGCTGCACTACAACCGTACCAATGAAACTTTTTGGGAATCCGCAAATTACTTCACGCAAAGCTTCTGTTCCGCCAGTCGAAGCGCCGATAGCACAAATTCTCAACGACTGTGTCTGTCCGCCGATTTTGTTACCAATCACCGAACCGCCTACCGACGCCGCCGAAATCGGAGCATATTGTTTGTGTTTCCAATGCGAAACATTAGCAGTTGACGCTATTTTTACCTTCGTACATAATTCGTCAACCATTTGTTCAAGATTGCCGTTCTTGGGTTTAGCGACAAAATCAACAGCGCCCGCCGCCATCGCTTCAAGCGTAGTTTTCTGACCTCGCTCTGTAAGCGAACTCACCATCACAACCGGAATCGGATACTGCGGCATCAAACGCCGCAAAAATTCAACTCCATTCATCTTCGGCATCTCGACGTCTAGTGTTAAAACATCGGGTTTCAAACGAACAATCTCATCACGGGCTTGATACGGATCTCCTGCCGTTCCGCACACTACTATATTAGGATCCTTTGCAAGTCCCTCCGACAAAATTTTACGAACAAGCAATGAATCATCTATCACCAAAACACGAATAGTTCTTGTTTGCATTGAACAATCCTTTCATTAAAAAAATCACAATAGTCTGGTAAAAAAATTTGTAATTATGCAAAGTTTCTTTTTATTTAGAATTAAGAATTATACACACATACGCATTGTACTATGAATTGAAACAGTATAAAGATGTACTCACATTTATTAATATATTTGTGAAATTTCATTGAACATTTATCAAAGGTTTCAAGTCAATTTTCACTAATTTTATTTTTCACTTTATTTTTCCGAATTACACGATTCATCAAAAAACTCCGTAGTAAAATTCCAAAAAGTTAAAAAACAAAAAATTCACGGATACTGCATTTATTACATTATTTATTACATTTATTAAATTTATTCTTCTTTTCTGTAAACTGCCGGTTTAACATATTTCCACGGTGTTTGGTCTCTTGCTAGAGTTTCCGAATGACCAATTAACAAATAACCTCCGTTTACGGTATGTTGATACATTCGATTTACTAAAGCGTGTTTTGTTGGTGCGTCGTAATAAATCATGACATTTCGGCACCAGATACAATCAAACGGTTTTTTAAACGGCAATCTTTCATTCATCAAGTTGAATTTACTTATCGTAACTTCGTTTTTTACTTTGTCGATAACTTCATATTTGTCTGCGTTTTTTTTGAAATATTTATTCATAACGGCAGCAGAGACGTCCTGAAATCTTGTTTGGTCATACACGCCGCGTTTTGCTGCGATAAGTGCTTTTTCAGAAATGTCTGTTGCCAAAAGTCCGCAATCCCAATTTTTGTAATCTATGCCGAAATATTCAAGCAGCGTAATAATAATTGTGTAAGGCTCTTCACCGCTGGAAGCTGCGGCGCACCAAATCCGAAGGTCGTTATTTCTTTTAGCAGTATGTTCTTTGACCATCCAAGGCAGAATATCGCTTTTGAAAAAATCGAAATGTTCCGGCTCTCTAAAAAAGAATGTGTGATTTGTTGTTATTTGATTTGCTAATTCTGTCAAAGCTGCATTCGTTTTGTCGGCAACAAGATGATCGTAATATTCTTTAAACGATTGAAATCCGTGTTGTTTTAGTATTTTTTGTAAACGTCCGACGACCAATCCTTTCTTTTGGTCAGTCAATACAATACCAAAGCGATTGTAAACAAGATCACGAATCGAATGAAATTCTGAATCCGTAATTTGCATCGTATCTGTAACAAGCGGGCGATTATCCATATCCTTATTTATAATATGTTTTTGAGAATTGAATAAAAAACGAATATAATTGTAATTGTTCGTATCGTCTTTTGGGTGTGTAGATTTTTCGTTTCTAAAGTTGTTGTTTCAGGAATAGTCAGCGATTAGGAGCAATCATTAAATTTGGTGTTTCAATTTTCGTTATTATTCTTACTCATATTTGTTGTCAGAAATTTAACGTAACAAAAAATCGTGATGTCAAGTTAGATTATTGTACATTCAAATTGTTTAATTGAAACAGGCGGTGTTTCGGAGAATCGCAAAACCTGAAAGAATTATAATCGTCAAGATAATTAACGTTACAAAAAACAATTACTCGTCAGATTTACAGCTAATCTCCGTTTCTATTAAATGTTACGTCTCAAGTTACGATCTATCGGTCAAACGAGCAGCAACACATTTACAATATGTCAACAGAACCGTAAAAACAAGAGGCGTCGCCCGGACTCGAACCGGGATATAACGGATTTGCAATCCGCTGCCTTAGCCATTTGGCTACGACGCCTAATTTGTGCAAAAATTAAAACAACAATTCATAACTCCAATTCACGAATCCAAAAGAGCAAAAAACTTGTAATAAATTATGTCTTTGAACCGTTGTCTTTCAATTTTTTCAATAGCCGTACGGTTTGTACTAAATTTCAGTGTATCTGCCGCTGGCAGTTATCAGTGTATCTGCCGCTGGCGGTTATTAAATATGACTGCGCCGATAAATAAAATAAATCGACAAAACTGCTAATGATAAAATTACTGAATCTTAATGCGAAAACAGCTTAAAATCATTTGTTACGATATAAATTAAATTTATAATTTTTCACGCTGACAAATTATTAAATGTGAAAATCAGCTAAAATGGTAATGCAAAATTTAATTTATGCAAGGGATACCCCCGCAGAAAAATATTTTATTTTTCAATGATTTTTGACGATAATAACGATTATGTTCTTTTTTTCGATTAAAGGGAGTTTTAGTTAATCGGAAAAAAATGTCAAAAGTTTTAGAATAATTACGCATAATTTTTAATCTATTCCAGTTGATTTATGTGTAGATTCAATTTACGTGTTGTATTATTTCGTATTATGAATTTCATAATATAAAGACGCAAAAGCTTGATTTTCAACAAGTAACCAAACAAAACGAACAGAAAATTCAAGTACGGGCAGTTTAAAATAAATATTTAATTTTCGGTAGTTTCGATAATTGTTGCGAAAAGACAGTTAATAAATAATTCAAAACTTCAACCGAAATATTTACGAAAAAATTTATTCAGATAAAAAAACGATGAAATGTAATTTGATGAAATGTAATTTATTGTTTAAGAATTTTTTTGGATTAATTGTGATCCTACTAAATTTATATTTTGCAGGTGATGCGATGACGTTTGCTCAAGTTGTGAATAATTCTTATTCTGTTTTAATCGAAACGCCTGTATCATTGAGTAAAAATTCATTCAAATTGACATCGCCGATTTTGCAAAATACGCTTTATACGAAGTCTGCCGAAGAATCGGAATATTGTGATTTTGTAATTCGATGTAACGAGGCGGGAATAATTCCGGCGCGTATTCTTTATATGGCGTACAAGAACTCGTTGAATGTAGAAGTAAATCAGCGTTTTATACGATTCCAAAAAATACTAGAGTATGCTTGTAAACAGGAAAAAATTAATTTGAAAAACGAAAAAAGAAAAATGTCAAATAACAAAAGAAACTTTTTACTATTTAATTTCACAAAAAATTCTTTCCTGCGTTTCAAATAAAAACAAGATAATGTAGATTAGAAATTCACAATAAAACACTCTATGAAAAATACAATTTCTACAAATTCTTTTTTATTAATCACAGAGAACACAGAAAACACAGAGAAAGATGATTTTGTAATTTTAGATTTTAAATTTTAGATTTTTTCGTTTACTAATATATCATTGAAACCTTTGAGAAATCCCGCTGATATATTAGAAGAATTATTATTGGTTAAAGAAAAAGCAGTAGGAATATTTTGATGAGTACAAATGATTCATTATCTTTATCTAGCCGAGTAGAATACTTTCGCGGAGAGATTGAAAAAGCTCTTTGTGAATCGTTAAATATTGGTGATAATTGTCCGCTGCGTCTTGTTGAGGCGATGCGTTATAGTTTATTGAGTTCGGGTAAACGGCTTCGTCCGTTGTTTGTTCTTTTAGCGGCTGGATTGTGCAAAGGTGATTACAGACAAGCAATTCCGGCAGCCTGCGCTGTTGAGATGATTCATGCGTATTCTCTTGTACATGATGATCTACCGGCAATGGATAATGACGATTTACGTCGAGGGCGTCTGACGTGTCATAAACAATTTGACGAAGCGACAGCAATATTGGTAGGCGACGCTTTGATTCCGCTGGCTTTTGAGATGTTCGGAGAATTATCATCGATGGAGCTTGCGGGGCGATGTTCGATAGAGTTAGCAAAAGCGGCAGGTGCGGCTGCTCTTGTAGGCGGACAGATGGACGATGTTATACATGAAAAAAGTCTAGATGACAAACCAGAAACGGCGTCGATAGATCTACTCAAAAAAATACATTTACGAAAGACCGGAGCATTGGTTCGTGTATCGTTACGGCTTGGCGGTATTATTGCGGGCGGTTCTGAAAAACAAATAGATGCACTGGACGAATATGGTAAAAATTTCGGTCTTGCGTTTCAGATTACCGATGACTTACTTGATGCAATCGGCGATGAAAACAAGGTCGGAAAAAGAGTAAGAAAAGATAATAAAATGGACAAATGGACATATCCGTCGTTACTAGGAATAAGTAATTCACAATTAGAAGCAGAGCGGCATGTCGAAGATGCAATAAATGCTTTGAATATTTTTGATGAAAATTTAGATAAAGAAATTTTAATTAAATCAGCACAAAATTTAATCGGACGTGAAAAATAAAAAACAAATAAAAGAACACACAGAAATTCGCAGCAAAAGTTGAAAAGTTGAAAAGTTGAAAAGTTGAAAAGTGTGTATCTCTAAAAAACTATTTTTCGCGGAAATTTATAATACGATACGTATAATTCTCCGTTGTTAATTTTCTGTTGTTAATTCTCCGTTGATAATTCTCCGTTGATATTTACGATTATCGGAAATCGAAATCTTCGGCGATTGGCAATTCGTCGATAGAATTTAATTGAAATAATTCTAAGAATCTTTGAGTTGTTTTGTATAGGATTTTCTTTTTTTTGTTTTGTATATCTTTTTCGAATCTAATCAGACCTCTTTTTACGAGTTGCGAAATCACAGCAGAGGACGGTAGTTTCCGCAGAGTTTGTATTTCGTCGGCGGTAATTGGTTGTTTATATGCGATAATTGCAAGTACATCTATTGCGCTTTGTGATAATTTTGCTTCACGAATTTTCCCATAAAATTTTTCTTGAATTGAACTAAATTCTTTTCGTAAAATCATTCTATAGCCGTCTGCGTCTTTGATTATTTCGTATGGAGTTCCTAAAAGGTCATATTTCTTATTGAGCGAATTGACGGCTTCGTCGATTTCATATTGTTGGACGTTTCGCATTTTTCCTGCTGCTAATTCTGTTGTCAGCGGTTTGTTATTACGATCGCCGACGAATAACATCGCCTCGAAAATTGATTCAGGACTGATTGGAATTTTAATATCGTTATTAGTTCCGTTATTGTTTGTGTCTAAGATTTCTTCTTGTTCGGGTTCTTCGTTTTCGCTGTTATTGTCATTATATTCGCCGTCGATTTTAACGATAAATTTTTCGGTTGTTGTTTTATCGGATGTATTATCTGCTGAAGTATTGTCTGATATATTGTCTGAAGTATTGTCGGAAGTATTATTTGATTTTAAGTTTTTATTGTATTCGTTTATTGAATCGTAATTATTGTATTCAATTTCGATATTATTATTTTGCGGTTTGATGTAATCTGTAATTTTTATTTCGTTGTTTGAGTTATGTTCTATCTTGCCGGATTTTATTTGTAAGAATACTTCGCGTAAAGAGTTTAATGAAAAGATTTTTTCTTCTTCGTTATTATCTCCGATATCTTCTTCGTAATATTTTGCGCCGAGTTTTCGGCACATTTCTGTTACTTGATCAGATATTTTGTTATGAGAGTTTTTGTTAATATTTATATCAGTATTTTCCGTAATATTCGTATCGCCGGAATTACTTGAATTATCTGATGAATCTGTATTATTGATCGGTACGAGTATTTTTTTGCCGGTTTTTTTTCCAGACATTTGATCTCCTTGCTGGTAAAAATTGATTTGTATGGATATAATCTTGAATCGTTTTTTTGCGATACCTTCCCGCTATTAATTTCAATTATGCGAATTGATAATTTATCCGCAGCGGAAATTTGAACAATACAATTATTGTAACTATTATTAGGAACGTTAGGAACGTAGGAACAATTGAATTATTGTACGAGCCGAATTTGTATTGTTAAATTAAAATGAAAATTCAATTGAGAGCAGCTTAAAAGTATTTGTATTTGTGTTTGTTCGTGTTTTTAATGAGACAGTTTAATCAATGTAGTTTGAGAAAATATGTAATTTTCGAGACACACATTATTGCGTTTCGATAAAACGTAAACTGAAAATTCGACATTTAATATACGAACAATTTAATCCTTTATTAAAAAAACATGGGAGACAAAAAATGTCAAGTGGGCAACCTTCACCACAAAATAAAGTAACGGCTTCAGAACTTAACAAATTGAATGAATCTATTGAGCAGATGACAGCTGAAAATGAAGATACGTTAAAAAATATGTATCTTACGTTCCGGCTAGGCAAGGAAGATTACGGTATTGAAATCCGTTATGTTACGGAAATTGTCGGGATGCAAAAAATTACAGAGGTGCCGGATATGCCCGGATTTGTCAAGGGCGTAGTAAATTTGCGAGGTCAGGTGATTCCGGTATTGGATGTGCGTTTAAGATTCAACATGGAACCGCGGGCTTATGATGAAAGAACATGTATTGTCGTTGTGAACATTGGCGGTTCACAAGTTGGATTGGTAGTTGATACAGTCAATGAAGTCCGCAATATTGACGATGATCAAATTTCACCGCCCCCAAAAACCGGAGGAACCGCAAGCGCACAATACATTCAAGGAATGGGAAAAGTCGGCGAAGATGTAATTATTTTGCTGGAAGGACAACGGCTGCTGCATGAATACGAAACGGCAGCATTCTCGTTATAGGTTTAAAGTATAAAAATTTATTTTTAATTATACTTTTCACACTTTAAATTTCGGTATTCGTTTTAAACTAAAATCGCGGTGACGTAAAAATTATTCATTAGAATGTCTGTTTTTCGATAAGTAAGCAGACAGCTTGAGCTGAAAAGTAAAGTTAGAGCAATTTAAAATCTACTGAGTAGTTACAATTTTTTTTTCCTAAAAATCACAATTTTTTTTACATCTTAATTTCTACGATGAACGATTTGAAAATATTTTCCGGTCGGGCTAATCCTACGTTGACGAAACAAATATGTAGTTATCTTGGTATTTCGCAGGGAGCGATTACGATTGGTAATTTTCCTGACGGCGAGACGCAAGTCAAGATAGATGAAGATGTTCGAGGTCAGGATATTTTTATAGTTCAACCGACTTGTCCGCCTGTGAATAATAACTTGATGGAGTTATTGATTTTGATAGAGAGTTTCAAGCGTGCTAGTGCTTATCGGATAACGGCGGTGATTCCGTATTTTGGTTATGCGCGGCAAGACCGTAAAGACGAGGGACGAGTTCCGATAACAGCCAAGCTTGTTGCCAATCTTTTAACTCGTGCTGGTGCGGACAGAATTTTATCGATGGACTTGCATGCGGCTCAGATTCAGGGATTTTTTGATATTCCTGTTGATCATCTTACTGCGGGACCGGTGTTAGATAATTTTATTAGGCGGCTTGGTTTTCCGAATGAGCAGCTTGTTGTTGTTAGTCCGGACGAGGGCAGTATTAAGCGGGCGGCGACGCATGCTAAAACGCTTGGTGCGGGGTTGGCGATTATTGATAAGAGGCGAACCGGCAATCATGTTGAGCAGGCTGCGTTAATTGGGGGACCTATTGAGGGCAAGGTTGCGGTTATTTTTGATGACATGATAAGTACAGCTAGTTCGATTTGCGGGGCGGCTTATTTAGTAAAAAAGAACGGTGCTATTCAGATTTTTCTGGGTGCGACGCATGGTGTATTTTGTGGAAATGCTATTACGAATATTCGCAATGCACCGATAGAATCGCTTGCTATTACGGACACAATTCCGCAACCGGAAGACAGTTTAAAAAATCTAAAGGTATTAAGTGTAGCACCGATTTTAGGTGAAGCGATCAGACGAATTCACAGACATGAATCAGTAAGCAGATTATTCAGTGATATGCAACTTTGGACTGAAGGTTATTAAACGAACCAAACGAACTAATCAGTAAGAATTTCAAAAAAACTATTTTATACTTTTCACACTTTAAATTTCGGTATTCGTTTTAAACTTAAATTGCACTTGCAGGGCGAAAACATAGACAATTTTTTGACTCAAAAACAAGTTGTAGTTATTAAAAAAATAAAAAACGAATGTAATATATCAGTGGAATAATTTATTTTTTTGCGGGATCGCGGTCGTCTCGACCGCATCTTTAGGCGTTTTTTGTACAAAAAAGATGCAGGCGGGACACCTGCGTTCCCGCCGGCTAAAATATTTTTTAGTAATTCACTTAAATTTAAAATCTAAAATTACAAAATCTGATTTCTCTGTGTTCTCTGTGGTTAATAAAAAAAATATTCAACTGATATATTATCTCTTTTTTTTATTGTCTCTTTTTTTTATTGTTAAATTTTTTCTAATCGTTAAATTTTTAACAAAATGGGCGTTTTAAGTAAGAATAGCTAGTTTAAAACTTATGATTGTATTGATTATTTCTAAAATGCCGATATTTATGAAATCATATATTACAATACATTTTTGTTGAATCTATCTATTCAAATATCACTCACATTATTGCTTGACCTATTCCTTATCACCTTTGCGAAATGATTGCTGAATAATTACAATATTTTTCAAAAAACCAAATTTTTTTAAGTACGAAAAATAAATAATCCATAATATATCAGTAGAATATTTTTACATCTAACCGTAGAGCCTCAAAGCATTGCGTCTCTATATCGGTTACCCCTGAAAGAACTATAAATCAGACACAATTCAAATTAATGTTAAAAACAAAATTCCGCCGAAATATTACAATAATCCAATAACGAATAGTCATAAAATGTTTTTATTCGATACCCTTCATGTTGCAGCGTCAGCAATGAATAATAGCCAACTCGGAATGCAAGTAACAGGTCAAAATTTGACTAATGCTCAAACTGTAGGTTATGCTCGCGAAACTCTAAATATACAAACAAACTCTAGCCGAAAAATTGGAAACGGAATAACAATCGGTACCGGCGCAAGCGTTACCGGAATCACACAAGTTATCGATAAATTTCTCGAAGAACGTCTCCGAAACTCTATCAGTGATTCGACCGCATCAGCAACACAAGAAAAATATTACTCCGAATTAGAAGCATTGCTCAATGAATTGACCGGATACGATTTAAGCACTTCTATCGAAACATTCTTTAACTCAATTGATAACATACAAAATCACCCCGAAGATGTCACTTATCGTCAAATGGCAGTCGAACAAGGATTAAAACTCACACAAGATATCAATCGTATTTCAACCGAAATAATCGATATTCAACGCGAGATCAATTCCGCTGTCACCAACGCAGCCGACGACATAAATAAATTACTTACCGAAATAAATGAATTAAATAAAAATATCGCTCTCTACGAATCCGGCGGAGTAAACGGCTCAAGCGATGCTGTCGGACTACGCGATCAACGATTAGCTGCACTCTCAAAATTATCTGAATATATCAATATAAAGACTGTTGAAAATTCACAAAACGGCAGCGTTACAATTTATTGCGGGTCTGATATTTTGCTAATGGATGGAGTACAAAATGAATTACTAGTACGAAAACAATATGAAAATTCAGATAGTATTTATTTCGCTGAAATCTGCGTAAAAAACAGCATGACACCACTCGATATACGAAGCGGTAACGTCGCCGGTTTGTATCAGGCAAACAAAGAAATTATGAATAATTTCAGTACAGAATTAGATAATTTCGCCGCCGGACTAATAAACGAATTCAATAACATTTATGCATCGGGACAAGGCTTGACAGGATACACAAATCTCACCTCTGTAATTACATTTGACGATCCCGATATCGCAATTAGTGTTAATCCGAATTTGAATCAGCCAATATCAAACGGCGGTTTTTATTTACAACTTTACGATCCCAATACAACAACTACTACCGATTATTACATTCCCGTTGAAGTTGCTCAACCGTCGCAAATCGATCCGTTTTCACTCAAGAAATCGCCGTCCGTTGCGGGAACAACTGTCAACGATATTATGCTTGCAATTAACTCAATAAACGGTATCAGTGCATCGGTAAATTCATTCGGCGAACTCGAAATTTCAACTGGTAATTCCGGACTAGAATTCGCATTTGCAGGTGATACAAGCGGTGTACTTGCAGCTATCGGATTAAATACTTTTTTTACAGGCAATTCAGCACAATCAATAGGAATAAATCAAACTGTATTAAATGATCCAAGTAAATTTGCAGCATCACAAAAAGCTGTAGGATACGATGTAGATAATAGCGTAAAACTTTCCGCTATGTCAGTAAAACCAATTACAGGATTAGATAATAAATCCGTTATCGATTTTTACGACGGAATCATAAGTGAAATAATGTTAGCAGCAAGTACAATGAAATCTATCGCAACAACAGACTCACTCTATCAAGCATCGATTCAAGCACAAAGAGATTCAATAAGCGGCGTAAATATTGAAGAAGAAACAATCCTAATGATGACATATCAACGCTCATTCCAAGCTAACTCAAAATTGATCTCAATTATAGACGAAATGCTACAGACTCTTATTGAATTGTAAGCGAAAGATAATTTTCATAATATACTACTAACACTTTAAATTTTGATTTTAGATTCGATTGAGATTTTCAATTCAATTCAATTTTGATTTTAGATTCAATTTGATTTAGATTTTAAATTCGATTTAGATTTTAGACTTGATCCTTTTCATTGCTAGTAGAAACAAAAATTCCACAGATATTTTACGATGATATATTACGGTCGATTTCAAATTCAACGGGATATTTACAATCGTTATAATTACTCATCATTTTTACAACTGTTTACAATATAAATAAGTAAAATGGCAATAGTTCCATTAGGTTTTAATCGAGTTAGTGTTGCATTTCAGGTTTCTCGTGCGGGCGGTAATTTGGCTAGTAATAGTTCGCTATTGTCGAAATACGAACAGCAACTCTCGACGTTAGTACAATATCAGTACGGCAGCGATTCGCCTTACAATGCCTCGGCGACTTTGGCTATACAATCTCAAATTGAGCGTAAATTGCAAAATGCAACTAACTTGAAAAACTCTCAAAATTTTCTTACTGCTAGTGATTCTGCTTTATCGAAAATTGCAACACTAACAAACGACGCACAAGCGATGGCTTCAAACGCAATAAATACTTTAACAACAGCCGAAGAGCGTAGTACGCTTGCTCAAAGTGTTAAGCAAATCGTGCAGCAATTTTTTAATTTCGGGAATTCTTCTTACGAAGGACGCTATCTTTTCGCCGGTTCGACTACAGATGTTATTCCGTTTGAATGGGGAAATAATTCATCTTACACAATAAATTATCTTGGTAACGAATATGATGTTCTCTCGTGGAGTGACACTGATATTCTCACCAAGTCTAATACAAACGGAGTTGAAGTTTTCGGTGCGATTTCTGATCCGGTTTGCGGAAAAGCTGATCTTAATCCTGCTATTTCAAGTTCAACTTTGTTATCTGATCTCAATGGCGGTCGCGGAATTGATAAAGGTTTCATACAAGTTACATACACGCTCGACGGAATTTCAACAACGTATGAAGTCAACTTGAGTCAATGTGTTTCGCTTGCAGATGTTGAACGTCAACTTGAAAGCAAGTTGAATCCTAATTTCTCGCTTAAAGTAGATTTTGACGGCAGCGGTATGATTATTTCGCTACCTGCCGATGTTAAAGGTACGGTGAAAATATCTGAATCCGGACGCGGTAAAACTGCACAGCAACTCGGTATTCCAACAGACACACAATTTGATCGTGAAAATAAACTTATATGTAGTGATCTCAATCCGGTTATTACATCGACAACTAACTTGAGCAGCTTATTAGGTACGCGTTCAAATACAACTTTAACCTTTGCCGGTAACAACAACGATATTTTTATTGAATCGAAATATAACGGCGGAAGTTACACTGATAGTGAAAATAATATCTTTCCTTTAAATGGAGTTAATTTCGTAATTCAAGCCGATTCGAATATTGTCAAAGGCAGTGAATCGGCAGCTTATGATTCTTCAACTCAAACTGTAACGATAAAAATTCACCCTGATAACACAACCGCAAATGACATAATTGCAGCAATAAATAAAGCGTCGGAAGCTAAAGAGATACCGCCGTTTAATGCGCAATTATCTCAAACGGACAAGGTTGGAGCTAATCTTGCGGGAACGGGAATTGTGTCGTATTTACCCGGATTTACGGTTAATTGCGGAACAGCAGCAGGAGGCAGCGGCACCGATTTGGATCTAAAAGGAATTGAATTGACAAATGGTAATTATACGTTCAATATCGATTTGACAGATTGCAAAACTATCGGCGATATGTTGGCTAAACTGAACGATCCGCAATATGGAATTTATGCAACGATAAATGATACAAAAAACGGTATAGATATTCGCAGCCGAATAAGCGGTGCAGATTTTTGTATCGGTGAAAACGGCGGCACGACCGCATCGCAACTCGGCATTCGTACTGTCGATACGGATACTTCACTAGACGAATTTGATTACGGACGAGGTGTAAGCGATTACGACGGTCCAGGCGAATCGGCTTCAGCTTATTATTCGAGTGTTACGGCAAACAGCGGATTAGTTTTTAATGCAAAAACAGACGGTAAACAATGGAATGATTACACAATTAAATTCACTCAAACAACGGATGTAAACGGCAAAGTGATTGTGTCGATTGATGAATCGTCGAAAACGGTAAATATTGCAATTAATTCAGGTGTAACGACTGCAAAGGAGATTGTCGAAGCATTTAATACGCAACCGACTGCAAAACAATTTTTCGATTTACAACTTGATCAGCGTGAATCGTTAAATAATGGTGACGGTGTAGTTTATCTTGGCGAGACGAAAACAAGCGGCGGAACAAACGGCGGTGTTGATTTTACAATCACACGAAATGACGGTGTCGTTCTGGAGATTGATATTAAAGGAGCAAAAACAACAGGTGATATTTTGAAATTAATAAATGAGAATATTGACAACGGAGATCATTTGTTGACAGCGGGATTATCGGAATTCGGCAATGGTATTGAGTTAGTAGATTCGAGTTTTGGTGAAAGTGTAACGCGTGTGGACAGGACGTTATTATCAACGAGTGCAATTGAGTTAGGTCTTATAAATTACGGCGAAGAATTTCGTGAGAAAACGGGAGGCGGTGAAATTTCTAGTGCAGTTTTGAATGGAAATTTATTGAATAGTTCGTTATTAATTTCGGCGAATTATGGCGGGACTTATGGGGATAATGTTTTAGTAGAATTTGTCGAAAGTGATGATTTGAGTTTTGTGTGGGATGCCGCTTCGGGAACGTTACGTTTTGGAATAGAGTCTGGAGTAACGACTGCAAATGACATTATTAGTATATTTAATGAGCAAGCTGCGGAACGTGTTAGGTCAATGTTTAGTATTCAAAATGCAACGAATGAGGATGGGACTTCAAGTAGCGGAGATGGATTAGTTAATGTTGGTTCAGCAATATTATCGGGCGGAAGTGATGTAGTTTTGAAGGGAGACGATCCGAATCCCAAAGAGGTAGAATCGTTATTTAGTGCAATGATAAGATTACAAGCAGCGATGGAAAAAAACGACACAAGAGAAATTGAACGTGCAGCAGAGTTATTAAGTAATTCGATTGATAAATTGAACAGCACGAGAACAACAGTAGGCGTAATGTTGACAAGTTTAGATAATGTGCAGGAACAATTATCGAATGAGAATGTAAGATTACAGAGTACATTAGACACAACATATTATATAGATTATGCAGATGTATCGTTATCTTATCTTTCGCATCAGCTTTCGTATCAAGCGTCGTTGCAGGTAACGGCGGCGATGTTCCAGATGTCGTTGTTGAATTATTTATAGACAATGAAATGTTTATATCTTGTAATATGAATTTCGATTTTTCGTTACAATAAATAAACCTGATATGTATAAACACAACACCTTGTGTCTCTACATATCAGAATAAACGTAATATTTTCGGTGAAATTTCTCAGAGGTTTTAAAATTCATAAACCAAAAAAATTGGAAATAATTATAGGTACGAAAATTAAAATAAGTGTAGTTTAAAATGTATATTCAGATAATCGGAATAGCAGCTGCCGGCGCAATAGGTACCATCGTACGATACGGAATAACACGAATCGCTGCCGGATTTTTTGTTACAGAATTTTTTATCGGAACTCTAATCGTAAATCTACTCGGCGCAATGTTATTCGGATTAATTATAGGATTAATAACAAATGGTATAATTCACGAATATTGGAAAACTATTATTCTAACCGGATTCTTAGGCGGATTTACTACCTTTTCCGCTTTCGCTTACGAAAATTATCAACTTTGGAACAACCAAAAATATCTTTATTTTTTGATAAATATAATCAGTCAAAATGTATTAGGAATTGCCGCAATCATATTAGGATTATTTCTAGCCGGATTGATAACAACTCAAACATAATTACAAACATAATTAAATAAAAATAATTATTCCATAATTCAACACAAGAATATACCAGCAAGAAATTCTGCAAAAATCAAAAAAATATATCAAATAATTATTCAATTTTATATTTCATAATTTATTTGTTTCGTTTAGGTAATTCGCGTCCGTCCATCCATGCTTTTAACTTACCAAACTTAAACGGCAAGTAAGGTGCTATTCGAATTCCCAATCTTACAAAAAACATCATCGTTTTAAAAACATATTGATGCCTTGCGCCAAAAGAAAATATTTTCCACATAATTGTTTCAGTTAATTTGCGGCCGTGAGTATTTTTTTCAATTACGTTGCGCCTTTGTTTTAGAATTAAATGATTCAAATCAATTTTAACCGGACAAATCGAACCGCAAGCTCCGCATAACGAACACGCAAAAGGTAACTCCCATGCGGTTTCTATTCCTAACATTTCCGAAGTCAACACAATGCCTAGCGGTCCCGGATATATCCATCCATAAGCCCAACCGCCTACTTGACGAAATACCGGACAATTATTCATACAAAGTCCGCAACGAATACATTTCAATATTTCACTAAATTCGGAATCCGCCAACGCACGTGTTCGACCATTGTCAACCAACACTACATATAACTCTGTACCCGCCGCCGGTCCATTCACAAAATGTGTGTACGACGTCAATCTCTGACCAGTTCCCATTCGCGCTAACATGTTCAAAAAAAGAGGAAGATCAACAAGACGCGGTAACAACTTCTCTATTCCCATCATCGCAATATGAACTTTAGGAGACGATGTCGATAAACCGATATTACCTTCATTTTCACATATACATAATGTTCCTGTTTCAGCTATTCCGAAATTCACTCCTGAAAATCCTATTTCCGAACTAATAAATTTCGACCTTAATTGACGTCTAGCAATTTTTGTTAATTCTTCGTGTCCGGCTGAATTGCTTTCGCCTAATTTCTCCTCAAATAACTTGCCTATTTCCGACGCCGAAAGATGTAATGCCGGCGTAACAATATGAGACGGACGCGTCCCCGAAAGCTGAACAATAAATTCACCGAGATCAGTCTCACACGATGTTATACCGTTAGATTCAAGAAAATGATTCAGATCGATTTCTTCACTTACCATTGACTTGCCTTTAACTGCAAGTTTCGCATTATGCTGATTGATAATTTCTAAAATCTTTTTGTTTGCTTCGTCTGCATCTTTAGCGCAAATTACTTTTACGCCTTTAGATTCAAGTTGTTCAATAAATTGTTCAAGTAAGATATCCAAATTCGACAAAACATATCGCTTGATTTCCGACGCTGATTGCCGCCATTGAATCCATTCTTCTATTGTCCAACACACGCTTAAATTATTCGACGCCGATTGAAGAGATGTCGAAACAAGCGATCTAGGTCCATCACCTTTATAAAGTGATCTTGTTTTCTCTTTTAAAAATTTAGCTCCAGTCATTTTTAATTCGGGAAAAATTGTAGTTATGATAAATTGTTATAATTCATTGAGATAATGATTAGTTTTCTTTCGCAATCATTCTCATGAAAAAATATACGTTACGTTTTGCAATATTGCTCAAACTCTGAAATGTAGAAATACAATACATTGTGTATCTTTAGATATATTACCATAATTTTAAGAAAATACAGCTCACTTTAAATTGATAAAAATTTTGGTGTGTTTCGTGTGTTAAAAAATAATTGTGCGAGCTAACCGTTATCATCGGAAATTCCGAAGATAGAATTTTTTTTGCAGAGATTTATTTTACCTATTTTGGTATCATCGGAATTTCCGAAGATAGAATTTTTGTAATATATCGGTGGAATTTTTGTTTTTAATTTCTTGAACGGTTTGAAAATTTTATCAACCTTCTCTTTGACCCGACTTGAAGAGAATATTGGGCATCTTGACCCCCCCATTGACTTAGAGTGAACTCTAAGATGTAAAATGTTAAAGCATGACAATTGATTACAGAAAAAAATCAACTCGTTGTTTTGATAATTCTGTATTTCAAGAAAATAA
>JAITKS010000471.1 GCA_031278315.1 Planctomycetaceae bacterium
TACCGAATTTTAAAGTACAATGAGTATAAAATCTAAAAATTACAAAATCTGATTTCTCTGTGTTCTCTGTGTTCTCTGTGGTTAATAAAAAAAATATTCCACTGATATATTACTAAAAAACGAATTTTAAAGTGTAATTGGTATATATTACAAAATTACTAATTTATCTATTCTAAAAAAATTATTAATAATTGTCTGAAATACGTTTTTAGAAATTGCAATTGAGATACACGAAGTATGTTAATCTAGTGAAAATTGATATTATGTTCGTAATGTATCGATTATTCTGATTACACTATCTTATAAAAAAACGAATAATTTTTATTCTTTATGAATTGCTTGCTTTTTTGAGTCTATAATACCGATGTTCAGAATTAGAGATTGCGCAGAGTTGTGTTCTGCGTGAAAAATTCCAATAATTTAACCAAAAACAAAAGGAGATCAAATTTAATGAAAAGTAAAATTGTTCTGTCCGTCCTTACGTTAGCCATAGTTTTTGCGGTTTCATGTACCGTAGAGGCAGGTATGTTCGGCCGGTTATCCCATTTTAGAAGTTGTGCGCCCTGTGGTGAAGCACAGGTTTGCGAGCCTTGTAACACAGCAGTTGCGTTGCCTTGCGAACCTATATGCGAGCCTTGTCAACCTTGCGGCGATTGCCGTCCTATTCGGCCTTTCCGTCCGATTAGCCGATTTGTTAATGCTATTCGTGAAAGAATCGTATTACACCGGCATCAATTACACGATTGCGATCCTTGTGGAGAAGTTGTCTGTGAGCCTTGTGAAGTCGTTGCAGTTGAACCGTGCGAACCGTTATGCGATGATTCATGTGTAAGACCGGGGTTTTTCTCCCGTCTAAGAAGCAGACTGGCAAAATTACGCCCCGCTTGCTACGACTGCAACCCCTGCGAACCGGCATGCGAACCTTGTCAACCCGTTTGCGAGCCTTGTCAACCCATTTGTGAGCCTTGCCCGCCAGCTACTCCTTGCATTCCATGTGTACCGCAAAAATAATATGAAAAAAGTTAATTAATTTAACTGATTCATTATTAAAACGCATAACTTGAATTGCAAAAAGCGTAGCAAAAAATCACGTGCTTCGCGTTAAGCTGCAAATTACGTTTTTGTCGATAGTTCACAACGAAATTTCATAGAGAACACCAGTTCACACCTGAAAATTTCATAGAGAACACAAAAACAAAAAAATAGATTTCGCAAAGATAAAACTAGAAAATGACAAAAATTTATTGACTTAAATTCGCTATGAATCCCTCGAATCCCTCGAATCCAACTTAAATTACACAACAACGGAAGAGACTCGAAATCGTTTCGCTACGCCAGTCTCAACAAGAAATAACAGAAGGAAAATACGGGTAAAAATGCAACTCAAACAACTTATATATTTCGTATGATAAATTTCGGTGATGTTAAGCTTATTCATTAAGAAGTCTGTTTTCCGATTAGGTCAGACAATTTGAACCGGAAAATCCAAATAAGAATAATTTAAAACTGCCGAATTATAAATGCGGACAACAATATGTTGTTTTTTTTCTCCAATACGCCATTCGTTAATCGAAATAAATTTTGATTATCGCAATGGCGTATTTTTTTTTTGAAATAAAAAACACACGAAAAAAACACACGAAAAAAACTAAATAGACAAAAAATATATGAAATAAAAATTTTTCGTTTATTTTGTTATTTCGTGTGTTTCATGATCTCAAAAGAACTAAATATTCCAACTAAATATTCCGCAGATACTGATACATTACTAATTTCACATTACTTGAGTAAATCGTCGAAATTAATTCCTTTAATATCAATAACTGATATTGTGTGCGGCGTATTGTTGTCTTCTAAATCGATATTTGAGACATAAAGTTTATCACCTCGTAAACACACTTCTGAACATCTATCGAGTGCACCTTTTGTTTTTTCGTCGGCGGAAGGATTCGGTTTGTTCTTGGCGATTAACACGTTTTTACCGTTTGCCGGATTCGCAACCAATACAGCATTACCAACATAATCTGCATAGAAAATATAACCTTTGGGACAAACTTTCAAACCGTCAACGCTTTCGTTCAATCCGCTTTTCGATATTCCGATATTACGATGCGAAATAACTTTACTGCGCCGTAATTTGATCTCAATAATTTCCTTATCTCCGAAATTCGCAACATAAAGAGTTCCGTCTTTTGCAACACCGATTCCATTAGCTCCGACTTTTTGCGCACCATTTCGATCCGCATCAGTTGTAGTGAAATTATAAATGAAATGCTTATCATCGCCATAAGGTAAAACATGAATCGGCGTCGGTAAACGAGTCGGTAAATTTATTACTCGCCGTGGAGATTTTACTGAAGCTGGAAATTCATTTATATCAAATTCAAACACACCGCTAACCATCGGCATTTCGACAATACTCGGATCAATTTGAGTTTCAGCGACATATATTTTATTGGCGTGAATTTCAAGTCCGTTTGCCTGTGTGATTCCTGTTACGAGAACTTCCGATTTAACAGGTTTGCCGTCTTCATGAATCACACGCAAAATACGCGACTTATGATTCGGATTGCCGCCAAGACATTGACTGTCGGCAACATAAAGATGACCATCCGGTCCAAACGAAATTCCAAGAGGCGTAACGCGTCCGGTTTCAGGGTGTGCAGGCAGCTCAAAATACTTTTCGACTTTGTCGTCATTATCGATTTTCAACAGCCATGCGTTACCCTTATCGCCGATTGTTGGAACGGCAAGAATTATATCTTTCGTTTTGGAATTGAATGTCATCCCGTCAGGATGCTTTTGACCGTCCGGCAAAATTATTGCCTTAAACGGTTTGGTAAGCGGCTCTTCGGCAACCGCAAAAAACGGTAACACCAAGCAGACAAATAACGAAAGAATTGGAAACAACTTCTTCGTTTTCATAATAGTTTTCTCCTAAATTTTTATTAAAGGTTCTAGTAATGGTAAAGATTATCTCTAAAAATTCAATTTTATTTTTGCAACTGTACCGAAAAGATCACAAAGATAATTTTAAGTAAACTGCTCTCTTTGTTAGCTGATTGGTTTCTGTGATTAATAAAAAAATAATTGTTAGAGATTTCCTAAATTTATACCGTTCCAACTTTCGAAACGGTAATTCAATGTTTAAGCAAACTTCCCGAATGGCAAGTTTACAATATCTGTTGAAATTCAAATGTGAGTTATCAACTTAAAATCCGAAATGCAAAACGATAATTTGTAAATCAACTTTTGAATTTATTGCAAAGTTTATTTCACTCATTTTTTGTCTTGCATTTCAGCACGATTCGTTTAATAGACTGATTTCGTATTCGTTCAAAATTTATTCAATTTTATTTAATTTTATTTAATTCTATTTAATTCTGTTCAAACTAAATTATGAAAAATATGATCGTTACGAGTTTAGTAATATTTCAGCTGAATTTTTGTAACGATATTATTTCTTTGGTTTAATTTCACGAATAACAAGTTTTGTAAAAGTGATTTTATTTCCGTGATCTTGCAACATGATAAGACCATTTTTATTTTTTGCGAAAGATTCGGCTCTTCCGTATTTACTTTTTGAGAGAGCTGTTTTCCATTCGCTGCTTTCCAAGTTGTATTCGAGAATTTTTTCGCCGTTGAGCCAATGTTCGACATGATCATCTACAACTACAATTCGGCCCGTGTTACGTTGTCCATGAGGATTGAGTTTTTTATTTGTGTTTGCTGCAAGAACGCTGTAGAGTGAGCCGGCAGAATTTTTACCTTTATTGCTTTTTCCTTCGCGATTATTATCGTCATCAAGAATTTGGTATTCGCAACCGAGCCAAGTGAAATTATCGTTTTGATTTATTGTCCCGCCGATTTTTCCGAAGTCTTTGAGTTTATATTTTATTCCGCTATTACCGCCTTGACTATTGATCCATTCAAAATTGAGAATGAAATTATTGTATTCTTTTTTTGTAACGAGATCGCCGTCGAGATGATTACCTTTTGAGCCGTTGCAAATCAGATGACCATTTTCGACAAACCATTTCCCTTTGTTGGTTTCTTTTCCATAGTGAGCTGTCCAGCCTTCGAGATTAGTTTTCGGAATAAGTGATATTGGTTCGGTTACGTCGTATTTATCGAATATCCATTTGAGTTCCTTGTGATCGTTGTCAATTGATTCTTCGCCGAAACTTGGCAAAGAACATGACAAAAAAAGGAAAACGAAGGCAGCTATAATTAGTATTGGTTCGAATACAATGCTAACAATACTAAACGTGTAATTTCTGATTGATTTGGTTGAAAGATTTTTGTTACGTTTTGCGGGTTTATATTGATTTTTTTTCATTTTAAATTTGATTATTTTTTGTTAAAGTTGTTTTAGATGTTTTAAGTTAAACGTTTTGTCATTGAAATTTCGGTTCTTAATGTTCTGTTGTTGATGATTATTTATTGCGAGTGAACATTTACGATTTGTATTGTCGTAATACCGCAACCGAAATTCAAATTTCGACTAGTATAACAAACTGAAAAGATGGATCAATAACCCTTTTCTGATATTGTCCGTGTTATTTGACATGTTTAAATTGTCAGTAATATACTTTTCACACTTTAAATTTCGGTATTCGTTTTAAACTTAAATTGGCCCTTTCAGGGCGAAAACATAGACAATTTTTTGACTCAAAAACAAGTTGTATTTATTAAAAAATATTGCAACGTTTATTGACAATATTTTCAATTAAAAAAAATAAAAAACGAATGTAATATATCAGTGTAATAATTTATTGTTGCCGGGAACGCGGTCGTCTCGACCGCATCTTTAGGCGTTTTTTGTACAAAAAAGATGCAGGCGGGACGCCT
>JAITKS010000056.1 GCA_031278315.1 Planctomycetaceae bacterium
AGCCCTGAAAGGGCGATCGGATATTGGAGCAATATCAACGCGCAAAGAAAAGTAACAATAATTGTAATATATCAGTGTAATAATTTATTGTTGTCGGGATCGCGGTCGTCTCGACCGCATCTTTAGGCGTTTTTTGTACAAAAAAGATGCAGGCGGGACGCCTGCGTTCCCGCCTAAAATATTTTTTAGTAATTCACTTAAATTGAAAATCTAAAATCTAAAATTACAAAATCTGATTTCTCTGTGTTCTCTGTGTTCTCTGTGTCCTCTGTGGTTAATAAAAAATGGTTAATAAAAAAAATATTCCACTGATATATTACTAAAAAAAGAATTTTAAAGTGTAATTGATATATTTAGTAATATTCTAATTTTGCGGCGTATTTTTTCCAAGGTAACGAATCCCATGCTAATAGAAACGGGTCTTGACTTTTGACATTCAAACGTTCTGAATAGCGTATAAAAATTGGCATCAATACAATTAGTTCGCTGAGTTGTGAAAACACTCCGCCGACTCCGGTTTGAAGCAGTGCAAAACGAATGAGTTCTGCTTCTTTTGGAGATAATAACGGCATATCATTGACACAAATAAAAAGACGTGATCTAATTTTTCGTAATTTATTCGGCATGAGTTCGTTGATTCCTTTTGCGGCATCGGCTGATTTCCAATCAACGAGAATTATTTCATTTAAATTTTTATCTATTCGCTCGCATGCTGAAATCAATTGTCCGAATCGTACAATATTGAATTTACATTCTGTATCAACAATTCGTATCCAATTGACTAATCGCGAGTCGCCGGCAACTACATAAATATTCATTTTATAGATTAAATGCTAGTACTTTCAAAAAAATGGTCTTTAAATTGGTTGTAATTTGTGTAAATTATAGTTTATTATTTTTCACGAAACGAAAATCTTTTTTAAATTAAAAAAATAGACAAATGACAAAGGAATTGTCAAGACAAATTTAACATCGTATCCAAATTTAATCAACAATACATAAAGAAACTTTGCAAATTATTTAACGCAATATTGTACATGACAAACGAAATAATAAAATAAACGAAAATTGGTATTGAAAATTATGTTGTATATTTATTTTTTTGTGTGTTTTTTATTTCAAAAAAATGTGTATCGTACTATCAATTGCGGTTAAAACCTAAAAGTCAGGTGAGAGTAGTTAAAAATGCGAAAGAGTATCAAGACAATTGAATTTGTTTCGTTTTGTATTGAGATGTATGCGGATAAATATTCTATATCCGGTGCAGATGTTGCAATGAAATTTGATAAAACTGGTGTTTTGGATTATTTATTTGCGAATTATGACGCATTGCATACTCAAGGTTGGAATTATATTTTACCGATCATTGATGATTATATTATCAATCAAAAACAGGAGCATCAATGAAACTTTATCATGGCGGTATATTAGCAGTAGAAACACCGCAACTGCAAACTCGAATGAATATGTCACGTACAACAGATTTCGGAAACGGATTTTATACAACTACGAATCGCGAACAAGCGGAACATTGGGCAAAAATTAAACGGATACGTTATCAAACCGACATTGGTGTTGTTTCTTTTTATGAAACAGATGATCGTTTATTTAATGACAAGAGTTTAAAATGTCTTGTATTCAAATCAGCAAACAAAAAGTGGCTTAATTTTGTTATGCAAAATCGGCAACAGATTTCATTTTTCCATGAATATGATATTGTTTCCGGTCCTGTTGCTAACGACAGAATTTATGCAACATTAACGCTTTTTGAAAGTGAATTACTAGACTTGACAGAAACGCTTCGGCGTCTTAAAAGTTACAAATTGGTTGATCAGATTTTATTTCATACTGAAAAATCGTTATCTAAATTAACTTATATTGGAAGTGAGGCAATATCGTGAATTTATCGGAGATAACGCAACAAAATTTTCGGGTTTTATTACCGGGTAAAATTGCTCAAATTGTTGTGAAAATTTGTCAATCGCGGAGATGTTCTGCTAAAACTGCGATACTTGAATTTTATAATTCAAAACTTTACCGCGAACTCGAAATAGAAGAAACAAAACGCTGGTGGGAGAGTCCTGCACAACTATATTCAGAATTACATGATTCTCAGACGGACACAGAATATATCTCTCCCCAATAAAACATACGATTAAGTAAAAAATACTATTACCTTTTCAGGGCGATTTTATTTTTATGCGTGAACGGTTATTTTTTTTCGTTACAAAAAATAAAAAATGATATGTAGAGACACAATGCCTTATGTCTCTTTGCAGATATTAAGCAATGGAATTTTTGTTACAATAATGTTTGAGATTTAATTTGTTCTGTTTTTGTTTATTAACCACAGAGAACACAGAGAATGAATATTTTGCAATTTATACCAATTACACTTTAAAATTCGTTTTTTAGTAATATATCAGTGGAATATTTTTTTTATTAACCACAGAGGACACAGAGAACACAGAGAAAGAATATTTTGTAATTTTAGATTTTAGATTTTAAATTTAAGTGAATTACTAAAAAATATTTTAGGCGGGAACGCAGGCGTCCCGCCTGCATCTTTTTTGTACAAAAAACGCCTAAAGA
>JAITKS010000067.1 GCA_031278315.1 Planctomycetaceae bacterium
GGTTTTTGGGGGATTTTACCCGCCCCGCTGGGGCGGGTTATAATCCGATCGCCCTTTCAGGGCTGGTTTTGTTTAAAACAAATACCGAATTTTCAAGTATGAATAGTATATTACAAAAACACAAATTTAAAAATTAAAACATGAACATTCACAAAAATAAAAAATTTCGTGAAAGAATACAATTTATTTTTTGTTAAGAAACAGATTGAGTGGTAATTGACAAGTATAAATTCAATTGGATAATATTCGGCTCTTCAATGATATCGAGACTCGGAGAATTTGAGAATTGATAATAGTTCAGTAGAATATTTTTTTAGTTCACTTTTTTAAAATAACTATAAATAGAATCTTTGAATTACTCTCACTTAATTTTTGGATTCGAATTGATCGCTTGTTTACAGTATGTCAACAAATCAAACCGAAAATTCAAGTAAAGATAAAGTAAGAATCGTTTATAAAGTTTTACACTCTGTATGAATTTTGTGTTTATTGAATCACAAATCACAAATCACAAATCACACATTACACAAATCGTGAATTAAAAATTCTACAAGACACATTACTATTACTAGAATTAAATTTGATTGATTGACGTTTTTTGGATTCCGTTTTAATTTGTCGGCTATTGGTTAAATTATAATGGATTAAACTTTAACAATTTTTTGTAACAGAAATCTTATGATAATTGAACATAGTGTTCCAGCTTTTTTTGATTGGATTTATCCGGCTGCCCGCAGTTGGATAGAAACGTTTTTACTCTTTTTGGTTGTATCATTGGCAATTAGTTTTATACTCTGCCTACTACGATACGGATTTAAAGGAGCTTATATTCCATTTGTTTACGCAAGTAAACGGGCACTTGCAAATTTGACATCGTCTTCGATTAATCGAACTTGGGCAATCGCAAAGTTGACAATTATCGAAGCAATACGAGGCCGAGTTATTTACGTACTGATTTTGTTTCTCGGACTTCTACTTTTCGCAGGTTGGTTTCTCGACCCGCAAGTCGATGATCCGGCAAGATACTATCTCTCTTTCGTATTGTTTTCGACAATGATTTTAGTCATGTTGACTTCGCTATTCCTTAGCTCTTTTAGCTTGCCCAACGATATTAAGAATAAAACAATTTACGCCGTCGTAACTAAACCCGTTTGCAGTAGTGAAATTGTTTTCGGACGTATTATCGGAGTATCAATTATCGGTACAGTATTTCTATTTTTAATGGGAATAACAAGTTACTATTTCGTAATTAGCGAACTTCAACATACTCACGTCCTAACAGAACAATCAGATTTAACACCAGTCTCTTTGACTCCCGACACAAACGAAAATGACCCCAAACGAGTCGTAATGAGAGGCAGAACCCGCGCAACAAACGGACATCGGCACGATGTCGAAATATTAGCAGATAATACAATAGAAGTCTCCGTCGTTAATGGACATAATCATACAATAAAAATCGAAGAAGTTGAAAAGTCCGAATCGTTTAAACGATATATTGTCGGTACAGCACGCGGTTCTTTGCAAGCGAGAATTCCGGTTTACGGCGAATTAATTTTCAGAGACGGAGACGGTAACGATACAAAAAAAGGAATAAATGTCGGACACGAATGGGAATACCGCTCTTATATCGGAGGCAAAACAAGCGAAACAACTGCAAATGAAGAATCGGCAATTTTTATGTTCAAGAATCTGAAAGAGACAATGTTTCCAAAGTCGAAAGAATCATTTCAGTACGGATTACCAATTGAAATGACCGTCGGTGTATTTCGGACTGTAAAAGCTAATATCGAGAAACCCGTTTATGCGAGTTTGTCTGTACGTAATCCAAAAAATGGATTAACCGTAGAAGTAATGACTTTCGGCACTGAAGAATCTATTATAAAATCGCTTGTTATTCCTTGGAACATCAGCGGAACTCCGCAGATCATTCAAAGAAAAGGCCGCAACGACGGACAACATTACGAAATGCCAAGTAGGCAAGAAACCGCAGAAGCACGAAATGATCCAACGTTAAATGCAAGACGTCAATTTGACTTCTTCAATGATTTTGTCGCCGACGGTCAAGTCGAAATATGGCTGAAATGTATCGACAGACATCAGTATATAGGTGTAGCACAAGCTGATTTATACGTGCGGGCAGACAATGCATCAGTAAAATTGAATTTTATAAAAGGGTTTTATTCAATCTGGATGCGGATGATTATTGTTACTGCGTTTGGTGTTTTGTTCAGTACGTTTTTGAGCGGCGCAATTGCAATGCTGTCAACGATTGGTGTGATGATTGCAGGATTCTCAAAAAGTTTTTTGGTACAAATAGGAATTGGAGATATTCTCGGCGGCGGACCTTTTGAATCGCTATACAGACTAATGTTACAACAAAATATGGTAGTCGATTTAGAATCTGCAGTTTATGCAACAACATTTGTCAAGCATGCTGATTTCATTTACTCAAGAATATTTTTGTATCCAATCGGCAGAGCAATTCCGCCCTTGTCAGAATATGGAATTTATGATCAGGCTTTAATTTCCGGATTTAATATACCAGCAGCTTGGCTTTTGAATCATAGCATAATGACATTTGCTTATGCTGTACCGTTTTTCTTTGTCGCTTACTTAATTTTGAGTAATCGAGAGTTGGCGAAATAATGCTCACAATTGATCATACAACATATATCTTTTTTGAATTACGAAACACGCAAAATTACGAAACACACAAAACTGTAACTATTCAGTAGTTTTTTCTTATATGTCTGTGTTTTTTTGCGTGTTTCGAATTTAAATAAAAAATGTAAAGGTAATATTTCAGTGGAATATTTTTAAATCACCGCAATATTTTGCGACTCTGTTGTAGTGGTGATTGATACGAATTGTAATATACTCATTGTCCTTTAAGATTCGGTATTATTTTTTGTAACGAAAAAGGTGACCGTTCACGTATAAAACTAGAATCGCCCTGAAAGGGCAACCGGATTATAGCCCGCCCCAGCGGGGCAAAAGTATCTACACATCTTTTTGGTCGTTTTGTTTTTTTGTTGGTATTTTTTTTGCGGTCGTTAGGATTCGAGTTGGTGTCTTTTTTCAGATTGGTTATTTTGGGGAGTTTCGAGGGTCTCCTCTGTCAGAATTTCGAGAAAAATTGAATTTGTTTCGTTTTTTACAAGGACTTTTTTGTTTTTTTGCGTACGCTCTACGTGTCGTAACTCGGATGATTTTGTTACGATTTATAAAGTTTTATAGAATAATTGATTAAACAGA
>JAITKS010000111.1 GCA_031278315.1 Planctomycetaceae bacterium
ATACTGTTCACACTTTAAATTTCGGTATTCGTTTTAAACTAAAATCGCCCTTGCAGGACGAATTCATAGACAATTTTTTGACTCAAAAACAAATTGTATTTATTAAAAATTATTGCAACGTTTATTGACAATATTTTCAATTACAAAAAATAAAAAACGAATTTTAAAGTGTAATTGATACACATATAAAATTGAAAATTTTTTTAGTGAGATTATTAAAATGAGAAGTTTATTTTTTTATGGATTGTTTTTTATTTTTTGTGTATTTGTTTGCACTCAGGATAATATTTTTTGTGAAGAGCGTCCTTCGGTATGGTTATCGATAATAGAGGGTGACGATGATAATGACAGAGCTGCAAAAAAGGAATTAGGGATTGAAACAATAGCTAAAGAGAATGACTATTACAAAAATATGTTTGGTGAAAAATTTCGTTTAAAAAACACTGGATACATATTTATGAATCGTGCTGTTACTTATTATCTGGTCGATCCAGAAAAGATGTACCCATTTAAGAACATGCGGTTTGCGCCTTATACGGAACTTGATAAGGGTTATAGAGGTCTTCATGGGCGGAAAAATTTTTATTTTTCCGAAAAATACAGACCCGATAATGAGCTTATTCCTAAAAAATATTTTTTAGGTCACGCAACATATTTGACAGATATGCTTTATTGGGAGTGGGAGTTATCAGATATTCAATTTAGAGTTTTGGAATCATATCATGGAATGCTTTTGTGGATTATTCCGCAAGGTCTTGATGCGAAAAAAGGAATCACCAAAGAAGCGTGTGCGGAAATTCTTTTGAAAACAACCCAAATACCTTGTAAAGACACTACCGAACTTCAAAATAAATTTAAGTTACCGTCTATTTTACGAGAAGGTGACGTATTTTCCAATATAAAAAATTTTGAGAAAATATTAACAGCTAAAGTTATTTCAATAAAACTGGCTTCTGAATTTCCAATGCCGCGTGAACCGAATCAATGGAGTAATCAACTTGTTGGTTTCATTTCAAAAGATGCTATCTGTTTGATAATTGTTCATGGTATTCCATTAAGGGAATCTTATGAATTTGATAATATTATTTTCGATGACTGCCGGTGGCTTTCAGGTAGAATATTGGAAAAAAACAGTAAACAACCGGTTCTACCGCAGGGTGTAACAAAAATTCCTGAATATTGGAAACCAGCTTTAGAAAGGAATGCAGAAGATGAAAAATTGGGATTAGCAATGAAAGAGAAAGAAAGAATTGAAGAGGCGACATGGCGAGTTTGGTATGACAAAAATGGTAAACCGCTTTATAACGGTGTGAAAATGAAATTTGAACACTGGACTAAACAATCAGGAAATTTCGATCATGATATACGTTTTAAAGATGGAGTTGTAATGCTAGAAGTTCGTGATGATCCCAATTTTCACGATCAGCATTTTCCTTTGAGTGAATTTAGTCAGGCAGATAAGAAACTGATTATGTCAGTTCCTCCATTAAAATATGAATATATAATAAATTTCACATCGACAGGAATGACTGATGAGCATGGTAATATAATAAAATTTGACACCCCAAAACCTGTTGAACCCGAACCCGACGATATTGAATAAATAACGTAATATATCAGTGAAAAATTTTTTTGACAGGATAAACAGGATTACAGGATAGTGGTTAGTGGTTAGTTCGCATGCGGAGATTAGTACGGATTCTAAAGTTCAAATCACTATGGTTTCAAGTTTTTGATTCTTTTAATTTATCATTTAAAAATCCTGTCAATCTTGTAATCTTGTAATCTTGTCAAAAAAACAAAAATCACAGAATCGTTATTTTCTTAAATTGGTCATTCGATATGTTGAGTTTTTGTGTATTTTGATATTTCAAATATAATTAAATTCAATTTTACTTTGTACAATAATTTCATCTAAAATGTTTTTCAAATATCCTTGTTTTACGGTATTCTTAAAGCGGGTAATAAGCAATGGTATATTGATAATTTCCTCAATACAAGCCATGTATTTTTCAACAATGATCTTGATTGAATATATTTTTGAAGCGTTTTCTTATTCAGATATTGAATGAGTAAACTCTTTTCAAAAATTTCATCTGCATTTTTGTCAAATTCTTGTTTTAGAATTTGTTCGATATTTTTAGTAAATGAGTGTTTTATCATTTTTGATTATTTTTCGAGTAATTTTAATAAAGACTGATTTTGAGTACGTGTTTTTTTAGTTTCAAAAGTACGTAATTCTTTTTGTAATTTTTCGCCTTTGTATTCGTCGGTCAACTTTAATCGGCGTAAACCGATTTTTATGTAATCTTCTTGTAATTCAATTCCTATTGATTTTCTTCCTAATAATTTTGCTGCGTAACTTGTTGTAAAAGTTCCGGCAAACGGGTCTAAAATAGTGTCGCCGACATTAGAGCTTGCTTTTATTATTCGTTGCAATAATGCGATTGGTTTTTGTGCCGGATGATTTTCATATTCGTCCATACGGTAACGTACACGGGCAAACTCCCAAACATTTCCCGGCACTTTTTCCGAATTATAAACTTGCGGCGGATTTTTGCGGTAATCTATCAATTTTCTTTTTGCCCCTGTTTTGGCTTCCACTAAAATATCTTGTGCATTAAAAGTGTAGTTATCAGGATTGTTTACACAAAACAAAATCGGCTCATACATCGAACCATAGTAATTCTTTGCTTGTACACCCGAACTGTCATAATACCAAATCAAACGTGAAAGAATTGTCATTCTCTTGCGAATGAAAATATCAAAATAAGGCATAAACTGAGTTGATGTCATAATGTACATACTTCCATTCGATTTCAATTTATCAATACATTTATCAATCCATTGGCAGCACCAATTTAGATAATCTTCTTCCGTGTTCCATTTGTCTTTATGTCCATTAAAACTTTTACCAATGTTATACGGCGGATCAGCAAAAACCAAATCGACAGAATGATCCGAAATTTCGTTAGATAAAATATCCAACGAATCTCCTCTTATTATTTTATGATTCTGATAATCAAATTTTTCCATAACGTTATAATAACTCCATTAGAAATACGAAACACACAAAAATATGAAATACACAAAAAAAAGTAATATATCAGTGGAATATTTTTTTGACAGGATAAACAGGATTTACAGGATAGTAGTTAGTGGTTAGTGTATAGTGGTTAGTGGTTAGTTCGCATGCGGGGATTAGCACGGATTCTAAAGTTCAAATCACTAACAACTAATTGATGGTTTCAAGTTTTTGATTCTTTTAATTTATCATTTAAAAAATCCTGTCAATCTTGTAATCTTGTAATCTTGTCAAAAAAACAAAACTAAAGATGCGGTCGAGACGGCCGCGTTCCCGAAAAAAATAAATTATTCAATAACAATTTTTTGTGCATGGTAATATATCAGTGGAAATTTTTTTTGCAACAAATTTGTGTAATTTGAAATTCGGTTTTATTTATTGTAACGAAAATAATCGAAATGTAAGAGAGTAAAGTAATGATTCAAGTAATAAGTCCCCCTAGTTTACAGAATTTCGTTCAACGGTAGAATTATTAGACTTTTTTTAGGCGGCGTAGCTCAGTTGGTTAGAGCAGTGGGTTCATAATCCACGTGTCCGGGGTTCGAATCCCTGCGTCGCTAATTCAAGACAAAATTTATACGCATCATACATGAATTTCGACGATACAAAGGAGGAGGGGGGCGCATTCATATTCACTTTCATTGCATTTATATCCGCTTTCATTAAAGAAAACTGCTTTCAATAAATAAACAAACAAATCGATTCGAAAATTCAAGTGAGAACAGCTTGAAATTTAATTTGCCCCCTTCGTCTAGTGGCCCAGGACATTGGATTCTCAGTCCAGTAACAGGGGTTCGATTCCCCTAGGGGGTATTTTAAACTTCACTCACAAATTATTTTTTTCGATGAATTTATCGCTATAAACAAAATGATACCTCTTTAACAAAATATTTTTGTTATATATCAGCGGAATTTTTTGTTTTTTTGAAATCACGAAACACACGAAATAACAAATAACAAAATATACGAAATTATCTAAAAAACCTTTCGTGTTATTCGTGTAATCTCGTATGTTTCGTGTTAAAAAAATTTTCCGCTGATATATTACATATATATTATATATTACATATTTTTTTTACGTGTTCTTGAACGAATAGTTAAAAGGTGTAGAATATCACCCTTTCAACTTGTATCCAATAATTACACTTTTTTAATATTTCAGCGGAATATTTGCTTTTCAACTTTTTTTGAGTTATGAATTTTAAAACTAACTTTATTTTCAACTTTATTTTTCTGAACAAAACGATTCATCAAAAAATACAAAAAAATACGCTGAATTTTTATCATTAGAAAACGATACCGCTAACCGTTCAACCCAATTGTTGCCATTAAATTTAATAATGAGTACATCTCCTAACGAAAACGAAATTGCCGTAACTCACGGCAGTAGTAGAAATCAATCTTTACCCGAAACGGAATTAGAAATAATGCGGTTTTGGAAAGAACACAATATATATGCGAAATCACTCCACAGCCGCCGCGATGCACCGCGTTTCGTGTTCTACGAAGGACCTCCGACAGCAAATGGTTTACCTCATCCGGGTCATTGTTTAACTCGCGCTATCAAAGATATTTATCCGCGTTACAAAACGATGCGCGGTTTTCTCTGCGAAAGAAAAGCCGGTTGGGATACACATGGTCTGCCTGTTGAAGTCGAAGTTTGTAAAGAACTCGGCATTCACTCAAAAGAGGAAATCGAAAATTTCGGTATCGAAAAATTTATTCACCGCTGCCGTGAAAGTGTATTTCGATACATGAAAGAATGGGAAAATTTAACTGAACGGTTAGGGTTCTGGGTCAATCTTGACGAAGCTTATATTACATACAAAAAAAGTTATATTGAATCTGTTTGGTGGTCGCTTAAATCTCTTTATGATCGCGGACTGCTTTATCAAGGTTACAAAATAGTTTGGTGGTGGGCACAAGGCGGAACAGCGTTGTCTGCCGGCGAAGTCGGACAAGGTTATCGTCAAGTTGCCGACCCTAGCGTTTTTGTCCGCTTCCCGCTCGTTGACCCGCTGCCAAAAAATGATTGGAAAATGTTCAACGAAGAACTCGCTATTAGCGTAAATTCAAAAATCGGTTTCACCGGCGTAATCGATTTGATTATCTGGACAACGACACCTTGGACTTTGCCAAGTAATCAATTCATAGCTGTAAATCCCGATGTTGAATATTCCGTTATTCAATGGACAAACGAAAAAGGTACTCCCGAAACGCGTCTAACTATAATTGCAAGTCAACTCGTTGATACAATTGCGTCGAAGATTAAAATGTCGCCGCTGGTTGTTGACACAATACAAGGAAACGAACTTATCGGTAAAAGATACTTACCGCCGTTTGATTTTTATTACAATAAATTAAGTAAACTCAAAGGTAAATTAAAGCAGTCGGAAGGCAGCGGCGAAATACCGCAAGCATGGCGAATTGTTGCCGGTGATTTTGTTACTCTCGATACCGGAACAGGAATCGTGCATCAAGCACCCGCTTTCGGAGAAGTCGATTTCGATGTACTAAAAAAAGAACAAGAACGATTCGAATCGAATGCTCCCGAATTAATTTGTGCAGTGTCAACTAATGGTAAATTCAACAGTGATGCAATTCCTTATGAGGGAAAATGGGTCAAAGACGCCGACAAAGAAATAATACGTGACATAAAATCGAAAAGTTTATTACTTTTTCAAGAACAATATTCACACGAATATCCATTCTGCTGGCGTTCCGAACAAGACCCTTTAATTCAATATCCGCGTAAAAGTTGGTTCATCAAGACTACACAATTTAAAGACAAAATGCTCAAAAATAATAAAGAAATAAATTGGCTGCCGGAGCATATTAAAACAGGACGATTCGGAAATTTTTTAGAATCTAATGTTGATTGGGCTTTATCACGTGAAAGATATTGGGGAACTCCGCTGCCGATTTGGGTCTGTGAAGAAACGGGCAAAACTGAAGTCATCGGTTCGTATGACGAGCTGCTCAAAAAGCCCGGTGTGAAAGGAACCGAAGCCGGTGAAAATATCAAAAAATCTCATCCTGAATTTGGCGAAGATTTACTCGTACACAAACCTTATATCGACGCAATTTCTTACGATTCACCTTTTGCAGCAGGTAAACGAATGTATCGCGTGCCGGAAGTTATTGACTGTTGGTATGACTCCGGCGCAATGCCTTTTGCACAGTGGGGATTTCCTTACGAACACGGAAGTATAACTCAATTCCGGCGTCATTTTCCTGCTGATTTTATAAGCGAAGCAATTGATCAAACTCGCGGTTGGTTCTATAGTCAACTCGCTATCAGCACAATGATATTCGACGGAACAACGGCACCATACGGCGGAATTGACGCCGCCGAATCCGGTAAGTCGAAACTCAAACCGATACCGTATCCGCATCCGTTTAAGAATTGTATCGTTTTAGGGTTAATGCTCGGCGAAGATGGACAGAAAATGTCGAAACAAAAACGTAACTATCGCGAACCGGCAGAAATTTTCAACAAATACGGAGCAGACGCTTTAAGATGGTACTTCTACTCAAATCAGACTCCTTGGACTGCTATTCGTTACAATGAATCGGCGATAAAAGACAGCTTGCCGGAATTTATTATTCGGCTGCAAAATGTCGTTTCGTTTTATGAAGTGTACAGCAAAATAGATGATTTCGAACCGTTAAAATTAGTTCACCCCGACGTGCTGAGAGATGATTACGGTCAAATGAGTCCGTTTTGTTTAGCGTCAGCGAAGAAATCGGCGAAACCGTACCGGTCGATTAAAGCACGGACGCAACTCGATTATTGGGTGTTAGGCGAATTAAATCAGACAATAAAATCGGTCTGTTCGGCAATGGATAATTTCGACCATTTCACAGCAGCTAATGAATTAAATAAATTCGTCGACGCTTTATCAAACTGGTATGTAAGACGTAATCGAGATAGATTCTGGAGTTCCGTAAATTCCGATGACCCGAAAAAAATCGCATCAAAAAATGACGCTTATTGGACTTTGTACGAATGCTTAATTATCGTAACGAAAATGACAGCTCCTTTTGTACCGTTTTTAGCTGAATCAATTTGGCAACGTTTGGTCGATACAAATTTAGGCGGATTAGAAAGTGTACATTTGTCGGATTATCCGGTTGCAGATGAGAATTTAATCAATAAAAAAATGCTGCGTGAAATGCAGTTAATTCGTGAAATCGTATCTCTCGGACGTGCCGCAAGGTCAAGCGGTCATTTGAAAGTGCGGCAGCCTTTGGCAGAAATGAAAGTTATGTTTGCAAACGACGAAATCGCAAAAATATTTTGGGATTCAGACGTAATTGATAACGTGAAAGTAATTCAAGATGAGTTAAATATCAAAGGAATGCGAGTGCTTGAAGATAAAGAAGATTTTAAAGAATATGTCTCGTTTCTAATTCTGCCGGACTTAAAAAAATTAGGTCAAAGGCTGCTAGGAAAGTTGCCGGAAGTGAAACAAATTTTAACAAATTCGGACAGCTCTGAATTGATGGCAGAAATAGATAAGAACAAAAAAATCATAATTAAACTTAAAGATCAAAGCGAGGTAACTATCAATGCCGATGAAATTCAAATAAAATTGCAAGCAAAAGAAAATTGGATTGCAGCACAAGGAAATGATTGTGTCGTAGTGCTATCGACAGAGTTGACAGACGATTTATTGTCAGAAGGACGTTCACGCGAAATCGTAAGATTGATTCAGGATCAACGCAAAGAATTAAATTTAGAATATACAGATAGAATCCTTGTAGGTGTGGAAACAAAATCAAAAGCGTTAGGCGAATCATTAGTTAAATTTTGCGAAACTATAAAAAAAGAAACGTTAGCGGTCGATCTGAAAAAAAATACTTTACAAGGAACTAATCCAGTAAAAACAGAAATCGACGGTGAAGAATTAACAATAAGCGTACAAATTGCAAAAGAGTAATTCAAATGATTTCTTATTGCAATTCAGCTGAATGTTTTTAAACTGTTCTCAATTGAATTTTCTCTGTAGAGACGCAAAGTATTGCGTTTCTGCTTTTCGGATTATTTTTTGTAACGAAAAAGATAACAAACGAAAAAAAATTTTTTGTTGAGACGCAATGTTTTGTGTTTCTGCTTTTCGGATTTTATTTATTGTAACAAGAATTGAATTTTCAAGTGTGAGAAGTACACTTATTGATTCTTTTTTGATTAAAGTATAAGATCATTTGAAATTTGTGTGTCGTTTGATATTTGAAAATTATGTTGTTAAATACCTGCTTTCAAGTTTTTTTGTTGCAAGATTAGTTATTGGTTTCGGTATGTTTTTTCGAAGTTCGTTTTTTATATGAGCAGCGGGAAACGTCGTGCGGGTGTTGTTGATTTTGAAAAAAAATTTTTAACAGAAGGGGAACTTCTATTTAATTTACAATACAACTATTTGAATTGTTTTGAATTGTATGGAAGAAATCCCGAAAATAGAAATTGGTGAAACTATGGGTGTTCAATTAGTGGTTGCAGGCGGTAATAAAGCGGGTCAAGTGATTCCGATTTCAGTACCGAAGTTTTTAATTGGCAGAGCGGATGATTGTAACTTGAAACCGCGCAGTGAGCTTATCAGTAGATATCATTGTGCGATAATTGTCGAAGACGGTTATGTTGCCGTTAGAGATCTTGGCAGTAAGAACGGCGTGTTTATAAATGGAACGCGTGTCGCAACTGAACAAGAATTGCAGCATGAAGATAAACTCTCGGTCGGACCGTTGGAGTTCTTTGTGCATTTGACTGTTGCCGTAAAGGAACAGAAAAAACCGAAAATTGAATCAGTAAGTGATGCCGTATCACGTACTGTTGAAATTCAATCGTCGAATGCAAAACAGGATAACGGTGAATCGGAAATTGCTGACTGGCTTTCTTCGTCGGGTGAAGTTGATGCTGATCAAGAAACAAAAACAATTGATGTTTCGGATATGTTAGAATCGTTGCGGGAACATAAGGAAGCAATGACAGACAATGAAAATTCACAACCGAAGGAAACTCCGCAAAATAAAACTGAGACAAAACCGGAAACAAGCCGTGATGTTGCAGCGAACCTATTGAAAAACTTTTTCAAAGGCGGCAGATAATATCTGACTCACAATTTAATGTACCGATTACACTTTAAAATTCGTTTTTTATTTTTTGTAATAGAAACTATTGTCAATAAACGTTGCAATAATTTTTAATTACTACAATTTGTTTTTGAGTCAAAAAATTGTCTATGAACTCGCCCTGAAAGGGCAATCAGCATTAGCATAGGGCAATCGCCCTACGTAATGGTTTCACCTTTGAAATTAAGCCCTGAAAGGGCGCAAGCCTAAAGATCATAAATAATTTTTTGCTGTCGCCCTTACAGGGCTTTGGTGTGTTATATTTTTTCCGTAGGGCGTTGCCCTACGCTAATGCTGATTGCCCTTTCAGGGCGATTTTAGTTTAAAACGAATACCGAAATTTAAAGTGTGAAAAGTATATATTACGAATTTGAAAAATAATTGTTGTTAATAATCATCTCTTTGTACAGATATAAAGCAATTACGAAAAAACAAAAAATCATAAAAATCATTTTA
>JAITKS010000257.1 GCA_031278315.1 Planctomycetaceae bacterium
AGACAAATAACGAGCGGAATATAATATCTTATTTAAGATAAAAATCAACATATACTTTAATGAGTATTTTTAAAGAATCAAACCAACCCTAAAAAGACAACAGTAAAAATCCGATCGTCGGAATAATTTATTTTTTTCGGGATCGCGGTCGTCTCGACCGCATCTTTAGTTTTGTTTTTTTTGACAGGATTACAAGATTGACAGAATAGTAATTAATGATTCGAATTTAGAACCCGTACTAATCTCCGCATGCGAACTAACCACTAACCACTAACCACTAATGATATATTATAAAATTTTTTTGTTTGTTTCTTTTTAACTTTAAAACAAGTATTCTGTAAAATCTGTAAAAAGTCCTCTTTGACAAAACCGGAATAATTGTTACAATCCACACCATGAATTGTCAACTTTGATATTGTTTTATTTCGATAACAGGACTCTTCTAAATATTTAATTTTGTTTTTGAAAAACAAATCACAACGAAAAAACTAAATATTACAAAAATATTTCACTGAAATATTCCACTGAAATATTCCATTGTATATTTACAAATTCTATCGAAATCTGTATGACATTTAACAACATCAACCCTTAATAACCTAAAATTACTATTATGTTTACAAATTTAAGTTTACAAACGAAAATATTTTTTCTCGTTTCAGCGGTAGTCATTGTATCTTTTTCGGTTCTTACAATGATCGTATCCAATAAAACTTTTGAAATGGTCAAAAAAGATGCTTTCAGCCTTGCGCAAGAAACTGCTGACAAGTATAAAAATGAAATCAAAGCAGAATTGCAAGGCGCACGAATTACATCAGAAACACTTGCAACTGTTTTTGAAGCATTAAAGGACAATAATCTTACTGATCGCAAAATGATGAATGATATTCTTAAAAATACACTTCTCAAAAAAGAATATATCACGGCATTTTGTATTGCTTACGATCCTAATGCACTCGACGGTAAAGATAAAGAATATGCGGGTCAAAGTCCAATTTATGACGAGACCGGACGCTACGCTCCATATTGGAACAAAACCGCAGATAAAATCGATGTTGAACCATTACACGATATTGATATCGCCGATTGGTACTATGTCCCCAAAGATACAAAACATGAATTTATCACCGATCCTTATCCTTATCATGTTCAGGGTAAGGAGGTCATGCTTGCAAGTATGGTTTTTCCGGTGATACATAATGACAAATTTATTGGAATTATTTCATCTGATTTCGTTCTCGATAAATTACAAGAAATGATTTCAAAAGTTAATCCTCATGGTCAAGAGGGTTATTCGTGGATTCTTTCCAATGCCGGTTCTATTGTCGCGCATCCGAATAAATTTCATCTCGGACAAGATTTGACAGAAACGTTAATGTACGAAATGCTGCTTTCAGATCATTCTAAAATTTCCAAGGCAATCGAACTAGCAAACGATTACGTTGCGCAAAATCCTGTCAAAGATCAAAACGATAAAGAACAAGTTGAGAAATATAATAACAACCGTAAATTTGTTGATTCATTAAAAGAGTTCGCCCGCAAATTCGACAGCAAGATGTTAGATTTGACTTTGCTTGACCCCGAACTCGCTCAAGCTATTCTTAAAGCCGACACAACACGTGCCCGCTATGCCGCTGAAGCAAAAAAAGCAATTAAAGAGGGGCAATCTTATATTTCAGACAACAAAGATTTTTATACCGTTTACATGCCCGTTCAATTCAGCGATGTTACAACTCCGTGGTCGGTTGCTGTAAGTATTCCGATGACAAAAATTCTCAATAATGCTAATGCAATTAGATATTATGTTATTCTTGCTTCGTTAGTTTCGATTGTTGTTATTGCGATGGTGTTGTATCTTATTGCAAAAAATATTACTAAACCGATTCTGTTACTCTCAAAAACCGCAAACATTTTAGGACAAGGAAATTTTGATGTTGAAATCCCGTTAATCAAAAATAATGACGAAATCGGTACTTTGTCGAAAGCATTTAAATTTATGGCGGAAGAAATCAATTTCTTGATAAAGAAGTTACAAGATCATGCTAAAGCTCTTGAAGAAAAAAATCAATATTTGAACAAGCTGAATGAGTTGAAAGATGAATTTATGGCGAATACATCGCATGAATTACGGACGCCGATCAATGGAATTATCGGTATTATTGAATCGATGATCGATGGTGCGACGGGGCAGCTTTCGCAGGAGCAAAAGTATAATCTTGCTCTTGTTGCCAACAGCGGCAAACGGCTTTCAAATTTAGTAAATGATATTCTCGATTTTACTAAATTGAAAAATAAAGAAATTATTCTGCAAATCAAGCCGGTCGATTTGAAAACGATTGTTGATACTGTAATTGTTTTATCTAAACCGTTGATTAAAGGAAAAGAATTGACATTGATTAATAATATCGACAAGTTATCGCCGATAATCGATGCCGACGAAAACAGAATACAACAGATTTTGTATAACTTGATTGGAAATGCAATTAAATTTACAGACAAAGGTTCGGTAAGTGTTACAGCGAAAATATTAGACAATTCGGTTGCAATAACGATTTCTGATACCGGTATCGGTATAGCGGAAGATAAATTCAGCAGGATATTTGAATCGTTTGAGCAGGTTGACGGCTCGACGGAACGAGAGTACGGCGGAACCGGATTAGGATTATCGATAACGAAAAAATTAGTCGAATTGCACGGAGGGACGATAAATATTGAATCGCAATTAGGCAAAGGTTCAAATTTCACTTTTACGATGCCGTTATCTAAAACGTCGTTTGAGAATATTGATTCGAGCGAGACTCTGCGGACAACTATCGACATTGAATCTTTTGCTCTAACCGACGAACAATCAAAAAAGGAGAGTAATAATGATAGTAACACAGATACAGAAAACGCTAAAGATGTTTATGAAATACTTGTAGTTGATGATGAACCGGTAAATATTCAGGTATTGAAAAACATTTTATCGATGCGGAATTATTCTGTGTCGAGTGTGTATAACGGAATGGATGCTCTCGAATTGATAAAGAGCGGAAAAAAATTCGACTTGATTCTGTTAGACGTGATGATGCCGAAAATGTCAGGTTATGAAGTTTGCAAAAATTTGAGAGAACAATATTCGTTGTTTGATTTACCGATATTAATGTTGACGGCGAAAAATCAGATTCAAGATGTACTTTTAGGATTTCGATCAGGTGCGAATGATTATATCGATAAGCCTTTCGATAAAGAAGAATTACTTGCAAGAATCAAAACGCATCTTGAGTTGAAAAATGCAATTGTTGCAGCACAAGCAGCGAATAAAGCAAAGAGTGAATTTATGGCTAATATGAGTCATGAAATCCGCACGCCGATGAATGCGATTATTGGTTTGACACATCTTTTGTTGGAAACGCATTTGGATGAACAGCAGCATCAATATACGAATAATGCACATCGTGCCGCACGCTCGCTTTTAGGAATTATCAACGACATTCTTGATTTCTCAAAAATGGAAACCGGTAAGATGATATTAGAACATACACCGTTTGTGTTAAGTGAAGTGTTAGGTGATATCGATATTATTTTCAAAGATCAAAGTACAGAAACAGGAATCAAATTGATATTCAATCAATCGACAGATATTCCGAGATCGCTTTTAGGCGACCATTTTAGGTTACGTCAAATTTTTATCAATTTGATTGGCAATTCATTTAAGTTTTCGAAGCAAGGTTCGATTACGGTCAATGCGAGTGTAGAGTCTGTAAACGAAAATAATATAACGTTATTATTTTCGGTTAAAGACACAGGAATCGGCATGACGCCGAATCAAACACAAAAACTTTTCAGCGCATTTAGTCAAACAGACACATCGATAACGCGGCAATACGGCGGGGTAGGATTAGGACTGACTTTGACAAGAAGTTTAGTTAAGTTAATGGGCGGAAAAATTTCATTAGAGAGTGAAATCGGTGTCGGGACGAATATTATTTTCACTTGCGTTTTTGATTTAGACCCGAATGCAAAAAATATGGACAAGTCGAATTTGAAAAAAACCGATTTAGGAAACAAAACAGAAAATAGCGAAATTATAAGAGTTCCGTTACCGCACGAACAAAAGTCGTTAGCCGGATTTCGTGTATTGTTGGTTGAAGATAATAAAGTAAACATCATGGTTGCGAAAGCTTTGTTGGAAAAAATGGATATTAACGTAACTGTTGCAGAGAATGGAGAAATTGCACTTAATCGATTAGAAGAATCGGAACAATCGGGAATGAATCCTGGTTTCGATTTAGTATTTTTGGATATTCAGATGCCGGTGATGGATGGTTTTGAGACAATTAAAAGAATCCGTTCAAATCCGCGTTATGCTGATATGCCGGTTGTTGCGTTGACTGCTCATGCGTTTGATGAGGAAATAAAAAAGTGTTTTGATTATGGTATGAATGGACATCTTGCCAAGCCGATTGATGTTCACGCATTACAAAAAAATCTGCACAAATTTTTGTTACATGATACCGAATTGGCTTAAAGATAACAAAGAATTCACTACACACAATTCTACACACAATCTAGACGCAGCAGATTAAAATTTCGGTAATATATACTTTTCACACTTTAAAATTCGGTATTTGTTTTAAACAAAACCAGCCCTGAAAGGGCGATCGGATTATAACCCGCCCCAGCGGGGCGGGTAAAATCACCCAAAAACCGAAGCCCTGAAAGGGCGATCGGATATTGGAGCAATATCAACGCGCAAAGAAAAGTAACAATAATTGTAATATATCAGTGGAATTATTGTAGATAACAACCATAGCAGCCCTGAAAGGGCGTTAGTATTATAGCCCGCCCCAGCGGGGCGGGTAAAATCCCCCGCCAAACTGAAGCCCTGAAAGGGCGATCGTATCTTGGAGCAATATCAACGCACAAAGAAAAGTAACAATAATTAATGATTTGTTGTTCATAAGGTAATAAGGTTTATGTGCGGTGGCATCTCCGGCTGCTAAGGTTGTTTTGTTCGGAAAAATAAGGTGAAAAATAAGGTTGGCTAAAAATAAATTTGAAACCCTTAAAAAATAAATGCGAACTAATCACTAATATTGAGACAATATCCGATCGCCC
>JAITKS010000295.1 GCA_031278315.1 Planctomycetaceae bacterium
GCTGCAATAACTTTCTATCCTGAAAGTCCGGGTGCTGCGGCTGTAGGCATGACAAATGTAAACGGCAATTATGAACTTGCTATTTCGCATTCTGTCAAAGGTGCTGTTCCGGGCAGATACAAAGTTACTATTTCAACGAAACGTTCCGAACAACCGGATTTCTCGTCAACGAATGCAAATGGACAACAAAACATTATTCCAGCAAGACCGGAACTTGTCCCTAAAAAATTCACCGATGTAAACACAACCGACTTGATAAAAGATGTTAAATCAGGTACTCAGAAAATTGATTTCACTTTAATATCAGATTCAGAAAATAAAACTGAAACTGAAGAAAAGTAAATCAAAACAAATCGTCGTCCTTGAACAGAATAAATTATACGTATTGTATTATGAATTTCGGACAAGGACGGATACATAATTCATATTCATTAAAGGTCTGCTTTACTATTGGCAGGTGAATCAAGCCGAAAATCCGAGTAAAGCAGTTTACATTATTGAATCAAACAAACCGCACACAATGAATTTTTGTAACGATTATTTGTAGATAAAAAATTAACGTAATTCGTGTAGTTAGTTGACAAACATATTGTGAAAAATTTTTTGTGTGTTAATTACCAAAAAAGAAAGGTGTTAAAATGAAAACTAATCAAAATCGTTTTAGAGTTGGAAAATTTGAACGACTCTATATTAATTTTTTAGCTTTTACGCTGGTCGAGTTACTTGTGGTAATTGCGATTATCGGCGTTTTGATAGCATTGCTTTTGCCAGCGGTACAAGCGGCACGTGCGGCAGCACGACGGATGCAATGTTCAAGCAATATCCGTCAGCTTGGTATTGCGATGCACACGCATCACGATGCAAAAAATTATTTCCCGCCCGGCATTTTGCTGCAAGGTAAGCAAAATAATGATGATTCTACTTGGTCGGGTACTAGTACAAGTCACGGTTCGTTATCGTTTGCGGTATTTTTATTACCGTATATCGAGCAAACGCCGCTTTATTCGAATCTTGAAAATGTTTTGCGGCAATATGATGCAACAGCTGGTCCGAACTTGAAAGTAGAAGTTTATTGTAATGGACGTCTTGAGTGGAACCAACGAGTCGGCACTATTATTACACCGAGACCAGCGGAAACAATAATTTCAACTTTCATTTGTCCTTCTTGTCCTGCATCGCGAACCAATCCTTATTTTCAGATAAATAATGAAAGGAAATTGGGAAAATTAAATTACGTTGCTATTATCGGAAAACATAATACCGCATCTGAATGGTCAGTATGGGAAAATTATGATAATCTAGCAACAGGTGCTTTTATGTATCCTAATAGCAAAACAAACTTCAGAACGATTACAGACGGTACAAGTAATACGTTTATGTTTGGTGAAGTTCATGCACGCGCTAGTACGGATAGGGATTCACGGGGAGTTATATGGATTGGCGGCGGACAAGATGTTATAAGATATAAAGCAGGTTCCAACACAGATAGTAAAATGAAGACATCGTATGTGAATCATTTTATGAAAAGTACGCTGAATTCAAGTAATGGTGAGTATAAATTGAATCGTCCGGTTACGGTGATGCTTAATCAGGATTCGTACATGTCGAGTTTGCATGTCAGCGGTGCGAATTTTGCCAAAGCAGATGATTCTGTGTCGTTTGTTTCAGAAACAATTAGTCCGGTTATTTACGAAGCGGGAGGAACCGCATGCTGCAAAGAAAATTATGCAATACCTTAAAAGATATTACAATTTCAAATCAGATGAAACATTTGTTTGATTGCAAATTGTATTTATCTTGAAAGGAAATTAGGATTATTTAAACTGCTTTCATTTTAATCGGCGGTTTGATCTGTTTACCTAATCGGCAGGCGGATTAAATCGAAAATTCAAATGAGAGTAGTTTAAAATATTTCACGGATAGATAACAGACAAAAAAATTTTGTAATATACTCATTGTACTTTAAAATTCGATTTTATTTTTTGTAACGAAAAAGGTGACCGTTCACGTATAAAACTAGAATCGCCCTGAAAGGGCAACAGGATTTTTTACTGAATCGCCCGCCCCAGCGTGGCGGGTAAAAGTCCCCTCTCCCGAAGCCATCCCTTTGAAGGTGTTTTTATATTTTGTTATTTTTTCTTTTGTAGATAGGATACGACGGTAGAGTATGGGGGTGCGTCGATAAGACTTTTTTAATTTCTACTATTGGAGATCTGTAGCACGGCTTTTTTTTAGCTCTTGTCAATAAGACGGTTTTGGGTTGATGGTTATTATTCTCTGTCAATAAGGCTATAATCCGATCGCCATTTTAAGGCTGGTTGGATTTACTTAAAATTAATACATATAACAATGATTGCAAAAAATTACACCAATGTATTACAAAATTTTTTATTTCACACCTAAAAATTTTTTTATTTCACACCTAACTTTGAAACTTGGACTAGATTTCAATTGGTTTTAAGGTTCTTACGTCTGGCAAAGTTCCTAAATAGAAAATAATTTCTTCAACCGTTTCTCTTCCGTCTGCTAAAAACAATCTTACTCTAACCATCCAACTGATTTTTATTAAAATACCACAATACGATAACGGACTTCTTGGCAAAATTGTACTAAATCTACCAGGACGTCTTGGATCAATCCAATCACCATTGTCAATTGAGAATCGCCAGAAAGCATGAACACCTAAATCTTCATTTCCTTTGCCCTCCGTGTGCCATATAATTGATACTTCAACCGCTTGAATCTCATCACCCCCAACCGAATTAAACCAGTAACTTCCCGCCAATGTATCTCCTACATTGTAAACTCTATTACCTCGCCCATCGAGAGAAATAGCTATTTCCGGCTCGGCCGGTTTCAACGGTAATTGACAATTCGTTATGCGATCAATAATACTCATCATAAATTCAATTTCAGCTTTAATAAGATACAAATAACACAGAAATCACTGTATTCCTCGCTTACAAAAATTCTATCGATATAATCGATATACTCCGGTTTTTTTATTCATCACAGAAAACATAAAGAATAAAATTTTATAATATTCAACTGAAATATATACGTCTTTATATATACGTCTTTATTTATTTTCCATGTACTCGTTGTAAGCTTTTTCTGCTAATTTTTGTCCCCATATAGTTGGATAGTTTCCCGTAATACACGCTTGACAAATCTGACTTTTGTCTAACCCGATAGCTCTTGAAATCGATTCTACAGGTAAATATCTGAGCGTATCTGCGCCTAGGTCTTTTGCCATTTTATTTTCGATTTCAGAAGATAATTGCCACTTTTCACGGACTTGTCCATTTAGATATTTTGGTACGAATAATTCTGCATACGTCGGCATATCTATACCATAAAAACAAGGCCCAATTATAGGCGGACACGCAGTTCTAACATGTAATTCTTTAACATGTCCTAGCTCGCGTATTCTTTGTAGTAATACTCTCATTGTTGTTGAACGTACAATTGAATCCTCCACAAGAAAAACACGTTTGCCCTCAAGGACTTCACGTAACGGCGTATATTTCGTTTGAGCTTTTTTCCATCTGAATTCTCCGCCTTCAATAAAAGTTCGTCCGCTGTATCTGTTGCGTATTAATCCTTCTAAACTTGGGATTCCTAATTTGTACGCCATAGCGTCTGCTGCCGCTTTGCTCGTATCCGGCACAGGAACGACTATAGTATCACTATCGATTGTTACGTTATTACTTTTTAATTCTTGTTTCGCAAGCTCTTCGCCTAGTTTTTTTCGGGCGAGATAAACACTTTTTCCGTCAAGTGTACTTGCTACATTGGCGAAATAAACCCACTCGAAAAAACAATGCGCTGACTTGACTAAATCAGCAAACCGCTCGAATCGAATACCCTTGCCGTTTACAATTATAACCTGACCAGGCTCGACATTTTTCACACTTTCTGCCGCAAATCCTAGATTAAACAACGCCACACTTTCACTCGCCGCTGCAAAAAGAGACCCTTCAATAGCATAACAAAGAGGTTTCATTCCAAGCGGATCACGGGCAACAAACATATCACCTAACGCATTCAAAAAAACTATACTGTACGCACCGTCAAAAAGATTAGACATAGAACGGCAAAGTGTAATCAAGTCGGGGTCTTCCTGCGGTGAAAGTGCCGCACTTAAACAGTGCATAATAATTTCAGTGTCGGTTTCGCGGGCAAGATATGTATTACCGTCGCTTAAAAGATCGTCTTTGAGATTATCGTAATTGGCAAGATGTCCGTTGAATGCGAAACTAAACCATTTGTGTTTTTTTATGTGATGTCTTTCAAACGGTTGAGCATAACTTCGGTCATCTTTTCCGCATGTCGCATAACGAACATGACCGATTGCAGCTCTGCCAGAGTATTCTTTCAACAATTCCATAAATTTAGCACGACGAGTAAAATGAAATACTTCCGAAACCGAACCAATTTCTTTGTGTGTGTCGATAAGCTGTTTACGAAAAGGTGAATACGTCGTGAAACCAGCTGCAAGTTGACCTCGATTTTGAAGATCAAGCAACATACGCGGCACAAGAGATGATACATCCTCTCGACCTTGCGCCGTACAAAGCGGCGAACTATCTCCATCAGCCAAATGATAAATCGCCGCTATACCGCATTCCTCGTGAATTTCACTCATAAATTTATATTATTACGTTGTTTAATGTTTCTTGCAACAAATTTGTGTAACTTTGATTTTTCATTATTCTGATTAGAAATAAACCTTTTCGTGTAAAAATAATGACCGGCATCTCAAGACTAACTATTCATTCTTGAAAATTATTTTTTGTTACAATAATTAAATTGGTTATTACTATTTCTTGTTATCAATATTGTTGTCATAACATCAGAAACGCATAGACACAATACTTTACATCTCTACGTATTCTAATGCTCTGAAAGATCAACAAAAAATTTATAAAGTCTTATTGACCAGATAACATTATATTCTTTACCATCTAATCTACAATAGTAGAAATTAAAAAAGTCTTATCGACTCTGCAAGCAATAGGACGTTCAGTCTGACTAAGGTTTGCAAATAATTTTTCAAAATAGATTTCTCAAAATTTTTGTTTGAGTTGTCGGATTATCTATCGGAAAGATGGTTTTAACTGAAATACGAGATTGTGCTGTCGAAATTTATTGTTCGATTTGTAGAGACATTAACTCTACGGTATTGTCGCGATGTCTCCGCCTATTGGTGTAAATAATGATATAAATTGCTCTGGATGAATCGAACTCTGAATAAAATGAATCGAGCCGTCGCCAAAAAGAAAATTC
>JAITKS010000344.1 GCA_031278315.1 Planctomycetaceae bacterium
CACAGAGAACACAGAGGAAGAATATTTTGTAATTTTAGATTTTCAATTTAAGTGAATTACTAAAAAATATTTTAGCCGGCGGGAACGCAGGCGTCCCGCCTGCATCTTTTTTGTACAAAAAACGCCTAAAGATGCAGTCGAGACAACCGCGTTCCCGAAAAAAAAATTTTACTCCACTGATATATTACATTCGTTTTTTATTTTTTTAATTGAAAATATTGTCAATAAACGTTGAAATATTTTTTAATAACTACAACTTGGTTTTGAGTCAAAAAATTGTCTATGTATTCGCCCAGCAAGGGCAATTTTAGTTTAAAACGAATACCGAAATTTAAAGTGTGAAAAGTATATATTACTAGTTTTTTTGAAATTCACTATATCAGAATTTTTTTACAAATTCCGCCTGCAATTTCCTGCACGTATTTTGGAACTGCATATCCTGATAACCGCTCGTATAAACACGAAACGATTTTACATCCTTTATCAACATTGACCTCAAAATGAGCCGCACCTTTTATGCGATCAAGTTGATGCAAATAATACGGAATGACTCGATTGTCAACTAACTTTTCAAATAATTTAACTAATACATCTGCATTGTCATTTACGCCTTTTAATAAAACGGTCTGCGATAAAATTATTGGTGCATTTAACAATTTTAATCTCAATAAAAAATCATCCGATAACTCATTCGGATGATTAACATGCAATACCAAATAAATCGGCTTTTCACGTTTAAATATAGTATTCAAATTTTCAGTAATTCTTTTCGGCATTACTACAGGAAATCTCGAATGTATCCTGATCCTCTTAACATGCGGGATTTTTTCGATATAATCCAGAACGATTTTAATTTTTTCGTCACTTTGAATAAGCGGATCACCTCCGCTGAGAATTACCTCGTTTATGTTTTTATCTGACATAATCGAATCAAAAGTTGACTCGATTTCTATATCAGATTCAAATTTATCAGATTCACAATCGGCAGATTCAGATTCAGATTTGGATTCGGTTTTCAACTTCAATTCAGATTCAAATTCAGATTTACTAGTTATCAGTAAATTTTGTTGCGATACGAAATTTCGCAAAATATGACGTCGAAAACAAAATCGGCAATGAATACCGCATTTACGGGTCAAAATTAAAAGAGCGCGTCCGCGATATTTTTTTAGAACCGTTAACTCGGTATTTATATTTTCGTCAAACGGATTACACACGAAACCAGCTGCTGTAGTATTGTTCTCTTCAATTCGAGGCAAGACCTGTATCAGCAACGGATCACAAATATTTCCGCTTTCCATCAAATTCACAAAATCGCGCGGCACAAAAAGCGGATAATCTGAATCGTAAATAATATTATCACGTACAGAATCAGCTAAATTCAAAATACGTATCAGTTCGTCAATTTCAGTAATAAATTCGTTTGACATTATCGTTACAATAATTGTTACAACATATACAACTTGCACATTAGAAAATCGTTAAATCTAAAGAACAAAAAGCGGGTTAAAGAAAAAAATTGTAACTAATATTTTACGCTTTTGTAAAAAAATGTACACGTATCGTACTATTTATTTCGGCGGTACGACAGCGTATTCAGTAGTTTAAAACAAACAGAAAGGAAAATTTTTATATGGGAACAGTAAACACAAGCGACTTTCGTAAAGGTCTTAAAGTTCAAATTGACGGCAATCCATACATAATGATCGAATGTAATTTCGTGAAACCCGGTAAAGGTCAGGCGTTGTATAAATGCAAACTCCGAAACCTGACCAAAGGCACCGTACTCGACCGAACATACAAAAGCGGCGATACACTAGATACAGCAGATATTGAAGAAATCGACGTTCAATACATTTACCGCGCCGGTGATGCATTCGTATTCATGGAAGTTACCTCTTCCGACCAATACGAAGTATCAAGCGAAATCGTCGGCGAAGCATGGAAATATATCAAAGAAGAAATGTTCTGCAAAATGCTTTTGCACAATAATAATCCGATTGAAGTAACTCCGCCTAATCATGTCGTTTTGCAAGTAGAATACACCGAACCTTGCGTTCGCGGAAATACCGCAACAAACTTAACTAAACCCGCAAAAGTTGATACAGGTGCAGAAATATTAGTACCAAATTTCGTCGAAGTAAACGAATATATCAGAGTCGATACCCGTACCGGCGAATACATTGAACGTGTCAAATAACTCAAAATATTAGAAAACCGCGCTGCACACAAGATACACTCAGCTTTTTGTAATATATCAGTAGAATTTTTTCAAAGGTTTCAAGTTCGTTTTTTAACAAATCTTATTTTTCACGCTATTGAAAATTAAGGTTAGTTTTTAAATTCATAACCCAAAAAATTTGAAAAAAATATTCAACTGATATATTACAATTTTTGATAATAACAAAATTCTCTGCCGAAAAAATTTTTTTCAAAATAACTCTTTTTTTTCGTGAAATCAATATTGCGTCAATTTTAAAAAATCAGCATAATGCACTTTATTGATAACAGTCTATTATTAACAACAGAGAAATCTGTAATGTTTCAGCGGAATACTTTATAAATCACAATAGAGACACAATACTTTACGTCTCAATATCGATTAGCCTCGCAATAGGAGTGTTAAGATTATAACCCGCCCCAAAAAAAGAAATTAAAGTTAAATTCATATCTGACTCCAACACGTTGAAAAAAAATCGCAATGAGATACTCCTCACACTTTAATCACACTTTAAATTTCGGATTTCATTTTCATTTTTTGTTTTTTCGTTTTTTCGTTTTTTTGTTTTTAAAGTAGAGAGAGCAGATACTCATTAAAAATCGCCCTGAAATTGTAACCGGCATTTAATCATTATTACCCCAATACAATAATACAACTAAATACAACTAATAAATCCAATCCAATGACAATAATCGATCGTTATATTTTAAAACACTTTTTTTTCAATATTATTTTATGGTTTGTAAGTATCGTCGGGATATTTATAGTATTCGACCTATTCACAAATCTTGATACACTCATCAACGCTGGTAAAGAAGTAAATAATATTCCTCTCGTTATTGGAAAATACTATCTTTTCAAATCAATTCCAATAATTATGATGCTTAGCTCTGTACTCGGTTTATTGTCTGCGATGATAACCATTGCCTCGATGAAACGTCATAATGAACTTATTCCAATACAAGCTGCCGGAGTCTCAACTATCCGTATTATTCTCCCATTGATATTTGCGGTAATTTTTGTCGCTTTGTCAGCAACAGTATTCCGTGAATTAATACTCCCCCGCTTCCTCGACGAATTAGTTATGGAAGCAACATCAATCGAAAAAAATAAAGGCACAATGGTCAATGCAATAATCGATAACGAGACCGGTATCACTATTCACGGCGATAGAACATTCCGAAAAGAATCACGAATCAGCTCGCCTAACTTTATTCTCCGCAGTCCGATTGTCAAACAAATAACTTACCTTAAAGCACAAAATGCTATTTATCTCCCCGCTAACCCGCAACATAAATCAGGTTTCTTACTAGTTGATTTACAAGATGTCCCCGAATCAATCCATGATGAATCTTTACAAATTAACAACCAAAAAATCGTTCTTACTCATAACGATCACCCCGATTGGATCGACGAAAATAATTGCTTTGTCATAACAAACGTACCTTTCGATTACCTCACCTCAAACGACGCATGGAGACAATACGCTTCAACTACCGATATGTTTCTCGCCGCACGAAATAAAAGTCTCGACGTTGGAAACCGTATCCTTGCAATTATTCATGCTAGATTGATTCAACCTATACTCGATGTAATGTTGTTATTTCTCGGTTTGCCTGTAGTGCTGTTAAACTCAGACCGTAATATTTTCAAAACATTAGGATTAAGCAGCCTAATAGTTATTTCATTTATTGCACTGCGCGAAGTATGTCAACATTTCGGATCAAGCATGGATATGCCGATACTCGGCGCATGGTTACCTCTACTAATATTCGGTCCCATCGCCGTAAACCAATTCATAAAAGTTTACGAAAATTAGATTCAATTTATTGTAACGAATATTCAACCGCAACAAGTCAAAAATTTTCACCCTGCTAATTTTCATTCTTTCAAACTAGATATGTTTGCTGAGAATACAAAATAAACAAAAATAAAATAAACGAAAATTTGTAATATACTCTTTCTACTTTAGAATTCGGTAATTTTTTTTGCGATGTGGAATTTTTCGGTGAGTAGAGTCTGTAATTCATCCTTGTACTTCTTTATATTTTTAAAGAAGCCTAAACATGCTT
>JAITKS010000409.1 GCA_031278315.1 Planctomycetaceae bacterium
ATTACATTCGTTTTTTATTTTTTTAATTGAAAATATTGTCAATAAACGTTGCAATATTTTTTAATAAATACAACTTGTTTTTGAGTCAAAAAATTGTCTATGTTTTCGCCCTGCAAGGGTAATTTAAGTTTAAAACGAATACCGAAATTTAAAGTGTGAAAAGTATATTACGAATAATTTTATTTCAGAAATGATCTGCTGAAATATTGTCATGTTATAAAAATCTTCAAACTCAAATATCGAATTATGCAATTTATACCGACAGAAAATGAAGCTATATCTACATTGGTTTCTGATTCGGCTCCTCCGATAACAGTAATCGGTACGGAATCAATACGTTCAGCATTCGATACGAAATCGTTGCAACAGGCGGTAAATGCCCGCAGTGCTTGCGGTGTAACAGATGTAATATTAAATCCCGATGCTCATTGCGGATACGGCGCACCTATCGGTTGTGTTATGGTTTCACCGACGCATGTTTTTCCGGGACCTGTCGGTGTTGATATTAAGTGTTCGATGTCATTATTGCAATTCGATCTGCCGTCGGAAGAAATTCGTGATCGTGTTGTTCGGCGCAAGTTGATAGATGCGATTTGTGAACGTACACCGACTGGTGCCGGTGCAGGTCAAAAGAGTGTTCGCAAGGGACGGAATTTGAATCAAAATACTGTTTATCAAGCTGTCATTGAAGGTGCATCTGAATCGGTATGTGATCAATTAAATATTCCATTTGAATGGACACAGCGTTGTGAAGATGCATTTCATACCGGACATGATGGTACATCGGAATCGCTTGAGTTTCGTCTGAAAAAAATATTGCCGGAAAAATACATGGTATATTTTTACGACAAGATGAATCAACTCGGCTCGTACGGCGGCGGCAATCATTTCGGCGAATGTGAGATCGTAAAAATTGAACAAGATGACGAATCGAAAAGGGTCGCTGAAATTTTTGGTTTGAAGGACAATGGGGTTGCGTTTTTATCTCATTGCGGTTCTCGCGGATTTGGTAATATTTTAGCGGCTGAACAATTCAAGATATTAAAAAAATATTTTATTGATCGGGGAATTGCGTTTCCGGGCGGAGATCGTGAGTTAGTTTATGCGCCGTTAGGGTCGCCGGAAGCGAATAATTATCTCGATGATATGGCGATGGGAGCTAATTTTGCGACTGTAAATCATTTGTTGATCAACTCATTAATTGTTGAAGCGTTTCGTGAAGTGTTTGCGGATGTTGAGGCAAAATTTATTTATTTTATAAGTCATAATATTGTGCGGCGTGAGATTTGGAAAAATGAATCTGTGCTGGTACACCGCAAGGGTGCAACTCGTGCTTTTCCGGCGGGGCATCACGAATTAAAGGGAACTCCATTTGAAACAACCGGACATCCGATTTTGTTACCCGGAAATCCGAAAGGCGGATCGGCGGTAATGATCGGGTTATCTGGTGCAAATATTAGTGCATACAGTATAAATCACGGCGCAGGACGTGCTATGGGAAGACGCAAAGCGTTTGATAACTTAAATCAAAAAGTTGTTGACAACGAAATAGAAGAAGCTGATATCTTAACTAACTGCCGAAAATATCCGTTAGATGAAGCTCCTGCCGCATATAAAAATTTTGATGAAGTCTTAAAAAGTGTAAAAATCTCAGGTCTAGCCAAAGAAATCGCAAGACTAAAAGCAACTTTTGTTATCAAAGATAGTGATAAAGCGGATGATTAAATATTGAGACTTATTTCGCAAATGTCGAGACGCAATGTCTTGTGTATCGAACAAACTAAATTTTCTGTGGAGACGCAATACATTGTGTCTTTAATAAACTTGTGTTTCTAACAAACGGATATATTCAGATGAAACATTCTGCTGCAAGATTATTGATTTATTTTATTATTTTATGCAATTCTTTTTTTAATTTTCGATTAGAGTTGTCTTTTTATATTTCGGATTATATTTCGGAAAACAGTTTTTATAGAATGTGTTTTTGTGCTGCCGAAATTTATAATGCGGTGTGTATTTCTTTTGTTTTTTCTGACGATAATTTTGTTCAAACGAGATTGGGTCACGAACAAGATCAGAAACGGCTGCGGGATCGTTTTTGGCGAATTCTTGTTGATTCGCCGCATCGAGGTGCAACATTTGATCGTATTTATAATTTTTATTCTGAATCGAATGAAATTGATCAACTTATTAACAAAGGTGTAGAGTTATCGCAACAATTACCAAACAAAGCGGAGCCGCTGATTTTGCTTGGTCTAATATACGAGCGGTGCGGAGATATTGAAAAAGGAATCAACGCATACAGACAAGCTATAAAAATTGACGCTAATAATTCGCTTGCGTTTTATTATCTTGGCGAGATGTTAATTGTGCGGGGAAAGTTGCGTGAAGCGATAAGTATGTTGGAAAATTCGGTAAAGAATAAGCCGAACAAAAATGAATTAAGGTCTATTCTTTTATTGCTTGGCAAAACAGCTGAACGTTTAGGCGATTCAAAAAAAGCCGACAATGTTTGGAATAAATTAGTGCAGCTCTATCCTAACAATCCTGAAATTATAATAACGATTACAAACATTCTTGAATCGGAAGGACGAATCGATGAAGCGGTCAAACGATATGAGCAATATCTAAAAAACAAAACCGATGATTACACTTTTGTCAGACTTAAATTAGCGGTGATTGCGTTAAAAATTCGGCAAAGTAAAGAGTTTTCGCCCGTTGATAATTATACGGAACTGTTAGATAAACTCGATTCAGACAGTTGGATTGCAGAAATTGTACGGAAACGTTTAGAACAATTTTTCGCTGAACGGGACAATTTCAACGGACTAGTTGATTTCTATAAAAACAGACTAAAAAAATATCCGAATGAACCTGCAACGATTTTGCAACTTGCCAATTTACTTGTCAAACTTGAACGTAAAACCGAGACAATTGAATTACTCGAATTATCAATTACAAAATTTCCAAACAATATTTCTTTGAGATTGGCAATTATTGATCTTTACATTACAAAAAATCAAATTGACAATGCAATTGAGCAATATCAAAAAATTGATGCAATCAAACCTGCCGATAAAAATTATCTGATCGGATGGGGCGAATTGGTACTAAAAACTAATAAAAATAATAAACGTGAAGAAACGGCAAAAATATGGTCACGATTAGTTGAATTATCGCCGGATGATCCGATGTCTGCAATTCGTGCAGCAGAACTCGCAGCAAGACACGAAATAATAGACCTCGCCGAAAAATTTTACAAATATGCAATAACTTTACGGCCCGATGACGCAGCTTTTCGCGAATATCTCGGAATTTTTTATTACCGTCAAGCGGAGATCAAAAAGGCGATAGAAACGATTCAATCTATCGCCGAAGACAAACGAAAAAATGCTGAATCGTTAATACATGCCGGTTCTTTGTTACGATCGATTCAAGCTGAAAAAGAAGCTTTCAGTGCTTTTAGTAATGCCGTAAAACTTGCTCCCGAAAATGCAATTATAAGATGGAAATATATCGAATCACTGATTAGAAAAGGCGAAATCGATAATGCTGTAATGCAGCTTATTGAAACTGATAAATTGATTAAATCGGATGATGAATTTGATGTTTTTTTACGTAATGAAATTCGTTTCGTGAAGCAAAATTTACAGACGGAAAAAATATTAAAAATTCTATCGGATAAAATTTCAACTGATAATTTTTATAGCGATTCAAGTAATGATGTAACAAAAAATCAGATACAGCGGTTATATTGGCGTCTTGCGGTTTACAATCAGAGTGCGGGCAAATCGGAGGCAGCGGTAAAAAATATGGATAATGCGATTGAGTTTTCAAAAAATATTATCGAACATGTTGAGACGTTGGAAAAATCATTATCGTTACGAATATTGCAAGCGGCGGCGGAATTGTACAAAAATTGTAGTGCTGTCGATAAAGCTGTAAAAATTTTGCATGTTCTTGCGGCTCAAGACGGAGTGCGGCAAATTTCGTTTATACGTCAACTTGCGGTGTTACAAATTAGAACCGGCGATAAAGAATCTGCCGCACAAACAATTAATCGATTATTAGAATTCGGCACAGTTAATTCAGCGATTATTGCACAGTGTGCTGAATTGCTTCATGATTCTGAACGAATCGAAGATGCAATAAATTTATTACGGCGAGGATTACGATCTAATCATAATGATTTATTGTTACAAAAAATGCTTTCTGAATATTCGGCAAAAAATAGACAGTTCAAAGAAGCAATTGAAGTTGCAAGACGTCACTTTGAACGGACTGAAAATATTGAAATAAAAATGCAGATTGCGAAAGAAATTTCTGAATATTATTTAGCAATTGAATCGGAAAATTCAAGTGAATCTGAAAGCAAAATTCCCCGCAAGCTGAACGATGATCATTTGAGCGAGTTATTGTTTACAGTAAGAAACTCAGCAGACAAACGGACATCGATTTTATGTGCCGCAACTGCTTTTGAAGTTTTGTCAGATTACATTTCAGCGAGATCGGAGTTAGAAGGTTTTTTGATCACGGCAAATTATGCGAATCAGGTTGACAAATTATTGCTAAAAAAATTAGTAAATGTAACAGAGAAGTTACAAGATTATGAGTCGGCGGTAAAGTATCAGGAGTTAATTTGTAGAAACAGTAAAGACCCGACTGAATTTGACAAGTTATTTGTACTTTATGATTTAAATAACAACAGTGAAAAATGCTCTCAACTTTTTATGCAGCAAATATTGAATAAGACTAATGTAAAAGATCAAATCAGTATGATTGATAGAATGATTGGCCGTGAAGAATATGAAGCGGTTGATCATGTACTTGCTTTTTTTGAAATTCATGAAGAGCCGAATTGGGAAATAATGTACAGACAAGTTGCGGTTGCAGCATACAGGAAACAAAAAAATTTATCGGAATTAGTACGCAATTTTCGCAAGCAGAATTTTATCGATAATGAAAATAATAAACGTAACGAATATTTAACAGGAGAACGGCTGATACAATATTTGGATGATAGATTTAATAATCTTGCATGGAAACTTCCGCTAGATTTACCGACAAAAGATTTCACAATTTGGGAAATTGATGACAACAATAATTCTGAAATGTTATCGATTTTCAGACAGCAAGAAATTTTCTTATTAACTTTATACAGAGAGAGGTTACAACGAAATAAGAATTACCGTACATTTAATAATAAAGTTTTTCCCAAACCATTTTATAGTGTAAATAATTTGGAAGAGGCGAGGTTTCTTGTTTTATGCTGGTTATTAAGAGACCAAGACGCAGAAAAAATAATCAATGACAATAATCCATCACCAGAAGAAATAAAAAAATTAAAAGCATTACAAAATAGTTGCAAATTATTAAACAACGGTTAGTGGTTAACGGTTAGTGGTTAGTGGTTAGTTCGCATGCGGAGATTTATATCGTTGCAGATTTTAGATTGAAAATAAATTTCGTTTTTTTCGTGATCTCAAAAAAAAATCTCTGTGTTCTCTGTGGTCTCTGTGGTTAATAATAAAAAAAATCGGTAAAAATAAAATTGTTAAAAATGAACTTTGAACTTGGGGAATTTCACTGATTTATTACAAAAATATTTACAAAAATTGCTCTTGTTTCAAATTTGAATTTTTCTTATTATTCAAAAAGAGGGTTCGTTATTGGCGAATAACGATGCGGTCTTTGGGGTTGTTTTTATGAATGACTGCAAAAAGATCAAATGTACAATAAGTCGGCAAAAAAGATTTTTTATTTCAACAAAATAATCTGTTTGAGAGGTTTGTTTCCGCTTTTATTGAATGAATGAATGAATGAAAGATAGAAAGAAACAAATTTATTTCTGATATTTGTCTGACTTTTTCGGAATAAAAGTATCCGGTATTTTTTGCCGGCTATTTTGGGAGTATTTTAAGTGAGAATGATTTTTTGGATGACATTTTGGATATGTTCCGTTTTTTGGATAACTGAACTGTATTCTGACGAAACTGTTTTAACCGACAGTCATGTTTCGTTTCAGGAGATTACCTCTCTACCCCCCCCCCCCCCAATTATCTCAATTCCCTATCTTACCAAGAATGTCAATTAGGGCAATGTTTTACGTTATCTGAAAAATTATCGAAAACAGAATTTCCGAATGAAACTCTTCGATACCGTTTTGCAGACGGAGAAGCCAAACTTGGAGTTTTAGTTCGCACGTATTATCGGAATGATCAGCGAATCCAATGGAGCGGCGGTGAAACCGTGTTTGGTGTTGAATCGATTCTTACTCCGCAAATCAAACTTAATGCTCAATCCTGCGAAATAAACTTGAACGGTGAAATTTATTTGAATCAGCCGTATGATAAAAATATCTACTTAAACAATCCTGAGCGTCAATCTTATTCAGCCAATTACGAAATTGATTCTTTTGAAATTTCACAACTTTATGTGTCATGTAAATGGCGTGATATTGAATTACATGCTGGAAAATTTGAAACACCTTTTGGTCGTTGTTCTGTTCCGTTAATGAGCAATACGAAAGCAGACGCTCCGTTTATTCGTACAGAATCTATTTTGTGGAATCAGACTGGATTTCTGTTTCGTTGGACTCCTTCGGTTTGGGAATTTGATGCTGCTTTTGTCAACGGATGTACCGGATTAGATACCAATTCAATGAAAGCTGTAATTGGCCGTATCGGAATGAACTTTGAACATTTTCGTTGCGGTGTTAGCGGTCTTTATCAAGACGGAATCGGCTCTGAAGAAATGAAAGAGTACAAAAATCATATCGGACTAGACGCCGCAACGCGTTTCGGAAATTGGACTCTGTCGGCGGAAGTAATTTACGATCAATACGGATTAAGACGCTCATTTGACCCCGCACAAATTTTCTGGGAAAAGAGTATCTATTATCGTCAGATTAACAAAGCAGATTCTGTTCCGATAACCGGTTTGGGTTATTATATCGATCTCAATTATCATTTCGGGAAATTGCTGTTCGATTTGAATTACGGTGAATTTTATCCTGAACAATTAAACCGTCAGGATTATCCGCAGCATGATTTAATCAACCGCCGTTTACTTGTAAAAGCCGGCTGGAATTTCAATAAGTTTTTGCAATTGTATGGTGCATTCATTATTGAAAACGGCAACTATATTGCTCAAGCAGGAAGACCAAGACGAGCTTGGTATTTGCTGTCCGGTATCAAATTTCAATTTTAGAAATCAGCAAATTGTAAAAATGTAAAATTGATTTTACAAATATTTTACAAAAACTATATTCACTTTACTACAAACTTAAAACTTTAGAAACATAAAATTTTAGTGTTAGAAGGAACGCGGTCGTCTCGACCGCATATTTAGGCGTTTTTGTACAAAAACAGGCCAGGCTAGACATCTGCGTTCCTCTTAATATTAGTTTTTAGAATTTACCTTTATACATCATTTCATTTTTAACTTATGTTACACACAGACAAATTACAACAAGGACAAAATTATGTTCTTCGTTCTGCCGGAATAGACGACAATGATTTTATTGAAATATCAGTTGTTGCACCGGCGTTTAATGAAACCGAAAATATTGCGGTATTTACAGAATCTGTTTCCGCAGAGCTTTCAAAGATTACCGATTCGTGGGAAATTATTTTTGTCGATGACGGTAGTTCGGACAATTCACTTGAAGTGTTACAGAATTTACGCAGTCTTGATAACCGCATTAAAATTATTCGTTTTTCGCGTAATTTCGGACATCAGATTGCTATTTCTGCCGGACTGCAATATGCCGCCGGAAATGCTGTAATTGTCATGGATGCCGATCTGCAGCATCCGCCCGAATTGATTCCGCAAATGATCGAATCTTGGCGCAAAGGTTATCATATTGTTTGCACTATTCGCACGTACAATAAAGAAACGGGATGGTTCAAAAGAAAATCGTCTGAATGGTTTTATTCGTTGTGTAATATTATTTCCGATGTGAAATTTATTGACGGTGCGGCGGATTTCCGGTTACTGGACCGCAAAGCCGTCGATCAATTTAACGCAATGCCCGAACAATCACGTTTTGTACGCGGAATGATTCGTTGGTTAGGTTTTAAGGAGACTTATTTGAAATACACGGCGAATCCGCGGCGGCACGGCGTTTCAAAATATAGTTTCAAAAAAATGATAACTTTTGCAATTGACGGAATTACAAGTTTTTCTATTTCACCGTTACGATGGATTATTTATTTCGGATTTTCTATTGCGATGATAAGTTTGCTTTATACGGTATATGTTCTTTTTGAAATAATTGTAACAGGAAATAATACTCCCGGATGGCCTACTTTAATTGTTGCGGTTTTATTTCTTGGCGGTATGCAACTCATATCGATTGGTGTTGTCGGCGAATATGTCGGTCGAATTTATATTGAGACAAAAAAACGTCCCTTATTTGTTGTACAAGAAGAATACGGTTTCAATTTCGATAATAGACAAATCGGCGATAATAAAGAAAACAGATTTAATAACGATTTGAAATTACTTTATAGTGCAGATCAAATTAACTTTGCGTGAGTGTCAATGAATAATATCAAAAGTAAAAAACTCATAATCAACGCTGACGATTTCGGTTTTTCACCGGCGGTCAACTCGGCGATTTTCAGAGGTGCAGCTGCCGGAAATATCACTGCGGCGAGTCTCATGGTAAATATGCCGTTTGCAGAAGACGCCGCACGAAATATTCATGATCATTACAACGATTTCAGTTTGGGATTGCATTTTACAATCACGAGCGGAAAACCAGTTGCGGAACCGGCAAAAATCCCGTTGCTTGTCGATTCGAAAGGAATGTTTCAAATTGGTTTTTTAGGATTGATACGAATATTAAAATCAAAAAAACGAGAACAATTTTTACAGCAAATTCAAATTGAATTTTTCGCACAAATGGAATTGATGGATCATTTCGTTACAAAATATCGGCTTCGTTTTGATCATCTTGATTCGCATCAGCACATTCATGTTATTTCGGGGATTTTTGATTTATTGAAAACGTTATCGGAAAAACGAAATTTAACGCTGCGAGTACCGCGTGAAAATTTCGGCGGATTGAAAAGAATGATCAAATTATTTCAAACTTCGTTTCCGCAAGGTTTTATCAAACGTGCGATTCTCAACCGGTACTTAAAACCGTCAAGACAAAAAATCGGATATTTCGGAATACTTGAAAGCGGCAGGATTGATGAATATTCGTTACAAGAAATCATCAACACAATCGAAAAAGATAAATCCGAATTCGGTCTGTACGAGATCAATATTCATCCGTCCGATTTTTCCGTTGCGCAAAATGACGAGTCATTATGTTGTTCAGCAAACGATTACGATTTCCATCATTCGCACAATCGCACAAAAGAATTTCAAACGCTGCAAGATACAAAATTTCAAGACGTCATTAAAAATCATAATATCAAATTGACCGGATTTTCAAATTAAATTCGGAATTTTTGTTTTAAGTTTTAAACACGAAATACACGAAA
>JAITKS010000029.1 GCA_031278315.1 Planctomycetaceae bacterium
CGCGAAATGGCGGTAGGTTCGGGACGGCTCGATCTTTTATTAGAATATAACGACAAAAGATATCCGATAGAACTCAAGATTCGTTACAATGAACAATATGTCGAAAAAGGTCTTGAACAAATCGCCCGTTATATGGACATTTGTAATTGCAAAGAAGGATGGTATGCCGTTTTCGACAAACGAAAAACAATAGATTGGGATGATAAAATTTACACAAAAAAGAAAAAAATAAACGACAAAACTATCACAATTGTCGGACTGTAGGATTGTAAACTTCTCAAATTTATTTCGACTTTAAGAGAACTTCTAAAAACACGAATTTTTATGCAGCAGATTAGGTTCGCGGTTTTTTCAGTTGATATATTACCAAAATCTTAAATTTGCAATCTACGATTATCCTCTTTCTGCGATTAATAAAAAATTGGAAATGATTAGAAATAATAACACAACTGAATAGTTACTCAAATATAGTTGTCAATATTTATGCGGCGGATTTGTCTATTAGATCGCCGTTTTTGCTTACATTGCGAAACTCTACTCCAGCATGAGTTGATACTCCAGATTCATGCATCGTTATTCCATGTAACGTCGACACTATCGACATCGATTTTTTCGAATGTGTAATCATAATAAATTGTGTTTCATTCTCAAATTCTTTTATTGTTCGTAAGAATCTGTCAACATTGCCCTCATCTAAAGCTGCATCGCATTCGTCAAGAATACATACTGGATTCGGCTTGTATCTGAAAAACGCTAACAACAGAGCAACACATGTCATCGTTTTTTCACCGCCGCTCAACAACGTTATACTTTTTAACTCTTTGCCCGGAGGTTTCGCAACTATTTCTATTCCCGATTCAAGTATGTTCGACGGATTCTCCAACACAATATCTGCACTGCCGCCGCCAAAAAGATGCTGAAATAAATCAATAAAATGACTGCGTACTCCATTAAATGTCTCCTCAAATAACATTTGACTCGAAACATTAATACGCTCAATCGCAATTTCAATTGAACGTTTTGCATTAATCATGTCATTGTACTGAAATGAAAGAGAATTATATTTGGTTTCTAATTCATCAAGTTCACCAATTGCTTCTAAATTCACATTACCGATACGTTGTAATTTCAATCGTAAATCTTCTATTTCTGTTTTATAATCAATGTAATTTAATTCATCTAATTCATCGGATTTCACTGTAATATTGCTAATTTTACCAGCACTTGAATTTTCTGAATTTTCTGTAATTGATTCTGTATTTTCTGTTACATTAATTGGTTCTTCAAAATTTTCGTTATTTTTATCTTCTTGTTTTTCGTTATCGATATTTTTTGTTACGATTATTTCGCTGACATCAATTCCGTAATCTTCTTGAATACGTTCAACTAAAGTTTTTTGTTCTTGTAAAATCCGTTCTAATTCAATTTGTCGAGCATGTTCTTTATTTCGGATTTTATTCAAATCATGTTGTAATCTTTTATACTCACTCTGCAATTTAGACCTGTTCGATGCGATCTCTCTGCGGGTTTCATTGACTTTGATTAACTCGCAACTTACTGCTTCTTTACGTAAATATAATCCTGCAACAGTTGATTCTATTTGTAAAATTGCCAACAAAATTCTTTCTCTTTTAGTTTCTAGCATAATGCTTCGTTGCCGGTATTCCGCTAACATGTTTTGCCGTTCAGTGAGATGATCCTCAAATTGACGTTTGCGCTCATTTAACGACACGAGCCGTTCTTCACTTTTCGCCAATGTTATTTTGACCTCCATCGTTTTATGTTGATGTTCCGATTGTCTTAATTCTGCATTTGACAATTCATTTCGAATTTCGTCTTGCCGTATTTTTAATGTTGTAATTTCTGTATCAAGTTGACGTTGTATTTCTAGAGTTTGTTCCAGCTCTTTCGACATATTCGATAGTTGCGAATTTAGTTTCTCGACTTCTTCGTTTACATTGATAATTTGTTCGTTTCCGCTTTTTAATTGTTCTTCGACAGTTGATAATTTTTGCATCAGCGAATCATATCCGGCAACAGCTTTTTGATAATCGCGTGATTCATTTTCGACATCGTTTTCGTCGTTTGTTACTCTTTCTTTTGCGATTACGACAGCGATTTCCATATCTTGTACGTCGATATCTAAAGTTGTCATTTTTTCGGTTAAATTCCGTAATTCGCTGCGTCTTGCGATCAATCCCGACGAAGTATTAGGCGGACCGACAATTAATGCTCCGTCGGTTGTTAGCAATTCGCCTGCAATTGTTAGAAAAGCGGCTTGTTCGTTACTTTCTTTATAAAGTTGTACAGCGACTGCCATGTTTTCAACGATCCATGTTCGTCCGAGTAAACGTCGTGCCAGATGAATAAACGGATCATTTGCTTTCACGTATTGGTCTGCTCGTCCGTAAACGCCGCGGCGTCCTATAAAACCGCGGCTTTTCACCCAAGGCGGGTCTTCGTCAGTCGGATCGAGCCAGATAAAACCAACTCGACCCGCAAATTGAGCAGCATTACGCTCAATATGACGAAACAACTCACCTTTCGGCGATACAACTACATATTGCGAATTTTGACCAAGAGCTAAATCAATTAACGACGCCGATTCAACGTCAGCATGAAGTAAATCCGCAACAAGACCATAAACATGACGAAACGGACTCTTCGAATCACGCGATTGCTGCAAGACTTCACGTACTCCCGGACTTATGCCTTCATTTTTATTGATCAAATCTTCCAACACAGAAATACGTTCCCGCATACCGCTTTGGCGTTGTTTCTGTTCAGATAAATCATGTACAAGTTGAGCGAGTTCGTTTGAGCGTCTGCTTTTTCGTTCTCTTGTGTGATGTAATTGTTCTTTTTTTTGTCGAACAGTATCTTCGATATTATCGATAGCGTCTTTGATTTCGTTATATTGTAACGATAATTCTTCACGTTGTTGTTTTAATTTTGTCAATTTTGCATTACTTTGATCTGTTGTTCGGCGTTGCGACACGATCCCCGATTCTAAACCGCCGACGGTACCGGACAAATTCGCGCTTTGTCTGCTTTTCGTATCGATTTCTGTGCGGACAAAATCTAATTCCGATTGTAATTTTGTGCATAGAACATTAAGCTCTTCGTCTTCTTTTTGTAAACTTTGATAAGTTTCGTTGATTTCTTTTTTAACTTTTATTGCTTTGTGAATATCGTCGGCGGTTTTTCGCATTAAGTCTTCGATGTCGATACTACGAACATTCAACTCGGATAAAGATTGCCAATTACGGACTATTTGAGTATTCAGATCGTCAACTTGAGAACTATGTAATTCTATAGCAGATTCTTCGCCTGATATTCTTTCGTGCAGTGCTGCAATTTCGCCTTCATGTTTACGTATTTCTATATCGGCAGATTCAATATTTGTGTTTACGGCAGACAATAATTTTTCAGTTTGATCAGATTCTTCCGTAAACTTATTGATTTCGTTTTTTAGTGTATTGATTTCAGTTTGTATTGCGGCAGTTTGTTCTTGACGTTTACGGTAGTCGATTAGAGTAGATTGAATACGTAACTCTTGCAAACGAGTTGTGTATTGTTTGTAGAGTTGTGCTTTTCCGGCTTGATTTCGAGTTGTTTTAAGTTTGTGATCAGTTTCTGTAACGATATCGGATAAACGGATAATATTCTGTTCGATTCTTTCAAGACGTCTTTGAATTTCTTGTTTGTAAGCGTTAAAGCGATTAATTCCGGCAGCTTCTTCAAAAATTGTACGGCGTTGTAATGACGTACTTTGTAACAACGATTCAACGCGGCCTTGTTCGATAATACAGTATGCTTGTGTACCAAGACCGGTGCCGTTTAGAATATCTTTTATATCTTTGAGTCGGGAGTGTTGGCGATTAATTTGATATTCACTTTCGCCGCTGCGGTAAATTCGGCGTGTAATGTGTACTTCAGGCGTATCGAGTTTGAATATTTTTTTTGAGTTATCGAATGTCAATGTAACTTCCGCAGAGCCGAGAGGAGGGCGTTCCGAGCTGCCGTTAAAGATAACATCGGTTGATTCGTTACCTCTCAATCGTTTCATGCTTTGTTCGCCGAGAACCCATTTAACCGCATCAACAATATTAGATTTACCTGAACCATTAGGACCAACAATCGCACTAATTCCCTGACCGAACTCTATACGGGTTCGATCTGCAAAGCTCTTAAAACCGGAAAGTTCTATTGCACGCAGCACGGAATTACAAAATTATTGTTAAGGGTTATAAATTATTTGTTTTGTTATATCGCAACGGAATAAAGACACTATACACCGCATCTCCATTTTCCAATATATAAACAGACACAACTTGAATCAAAAAATTAAAATAAGAAAAATTTAAAAACAATCAAAACGATACGAAAGCAATATATCACAGCATATCACAGCGAAGTATAACAATTTTACAAAAATGTATAAAGACCAATTTTTGTAATTTATCAGTTCGTTAAAAATAAACTTGAAACCGTTGAAAGAATTTTAGGTGAAAAATAAGGTTAGTTTGTAATATATCAGTGAAATAATTTATTGTTTTCAGGAACGCGGCCGTCTCGACCGTATCTTTAGTTTTGTTTTTTGACAAGATTACAGGATTGACAGGATTTTTAAATGATAAATTAAAAGAATTAAAACTTGAAACCATCAAATTAGTTGTTAGTGATTTGAACTTATAATCCGTGATAATTTCCGCATACGAACTAAACTACTATCCTGTAAATCTTGTAATCCTGTTTATCCTGTCAAAAAAAATATTCCGCTGATATTTTAACTAATCTTTTATTTTTCTATTGCAAACTGTACGGGGATTTTTATGATTGGTGATTCTATTAAACCTGTTTCAAGGATAATCATTGCAGCTTTGTTTTCATCTGAAGTGAAATAATTACATTGCGGTGCGTTGGAAGGAATTTCAATAGATAGTGTGAAAAAACGCCGTACATCGGTTTCGACGCTGCCTTTTGTAATAGCAGTTTTTAGCCATTCGGGTCGAACTTCTTTAATTTTGACATTTGCATTTTGCATATTCGTACCTGTAAGTTGAATTGATATATCTCTTATAATTCGCTCTCCCGATCTGATAGTTTCAATCGACATAATTCCCTTTTCCCGATCGAATCCTTGTCCTGCAAGTGTAATTCCATTGCCGAATACTCTACCGCGTGCGAAAATTTCTATTGAAGGCTCACTGTTGTAACTTGTTTTGATATTAAATAATTCTTGAAAAGTGCCGATAGGAAGTCCGGGTGAAACGGTCAATGTTCCTTCATAAACGGAATGCGCATGTTTAAACAAAGAATTTTTTTTGTCTTCTTCATTCAATTCAGACGGTTCAAAATTTAAGTGGAAATGTGTTTTATCTGACCATGTCGGCGGTTCTAATTTAAGAGATTCTTTTTCAAATCCGTAGAGACGGACTTTTGCTGTTTGTTTCTCTGCCGCCGGTACGTTAGGCAGAAGTATAACAGAGGAACTGACAACTATCGGCGATGTAAATATTCCACGAATTGACAAAGTAATTTCAGGTTTATTCGGATCATTTGTTACGATAATTCCGCCTTGTTCGTAGTGTCCGGTTGTTGCACGCTCGGCGTCGTAATGTACGGTTGCAATGGCAGATTCGCCCGCAGATAAACGATAACGATTAAGAACTATTCCTGTACATGTACAAGTTGTCCGGTCAACTTGAAGAGTTAATACTCCCGAACCAATATTTTTGATTGTAAATTCGTGAGTACCTTTTTCTTTGACATCTTTAATTCCAAAATCGTAAACATCGTTTTCGATGTATGCTTTAACATTTGAATCCGGCGGTAACTTTATATCAGCAGGTTTTTCTATCAGATCGGTTTTTCCGAATTCGCGTGTAACATCCCACGAGTTAATCGCAAACATCGACGCCGCACCAAAAAAACCAAGTGCTGCGCCAATAATTACTGAAATCAAAAATATTAAATTTGTTGTACGCATAATTAAGTAATTAAGTTAATTTGTTAGATGTTAGATATTAAATATTAGATGTTGATGTTACGTTGATGTTAAGTTGATGTTATAGTCTGTCTGTTTATCGTATCAAAAAATAAAAACCGTAATATAAATATATCAGTGAAATTTTTCAAAGGTTTCAAGTTTATTTTTCATGAACTTTAGTTTGAAAATTCATAGTAATATATCAGTGAAATAATTTATTGTTGTCGGGATCGCGGTCGTCTCGACTGCATCTTTAGGTGTTTTTTGTACGGAAAAGATGCAGGCGGGACATCTGCGTTCCCGCCGGCTAAAATATTTTTTAGTAATTCACTTAAATTTAAAATCTAAAATTACAAAATATTCTTCCTCTGTGTTCTCTGTGTTCTCAGGTGGTTAATAAAAAAAATATTCCGCTGATATATTATATTTTTAGAACTTCCCTTGATTACGGGTAGTTTAAAAACGGATATTGTTGAAAGTGTATCGGTTCACGATATTTTCTAATAATTCTTGTCTTCCTGATGTATTTGGATCGATTTTACCTTTTTTTAGCATGTATTTTTCGAGTGATTTGAAATCATGTTTACCGGCTTCGATTTCTGCACCGATACCGGAATCCCATGATTCATATCTTTGTTCGAGTAGATTTGCGATTTCACCTTTTTGTCGAATATCGGTTGCGATTTTTAGTCCGAGAGCGAAAGTGTCCATACCGCCGATATGTGCATAGAATAAATCTATTGGTTCGAAGCTTTCGCGTCTTACTTTTGCGTCGAAATTTAGACCGCCTGTTTTGAAACCGCCGTATTTCAGTATTACCATCATCATTTTTGTAGTTTCGTAAACGTTTGTTGGGAATTGGTCGGTATCCCATCCGAGCAAGGTATCGCCGGTGTTAGCGTCAACTGATCCTAAGAATCCTTGACTAGCGGCGTATTCTAATTCGTGTTCTACAGAATGTCCTGCGAGAGTTGCATGATTTGTTTCGATATTCATTTTCACGTGTTTTTCTAGTCCGTAAGTACGGAGAAAATTTATACATGCTGCTGAATCGAAATCGTATTGATGTTTTGTTGGTTCTTTGGGTTTGGGTTCAAAATAGAATTGACCTTTGAACCCGATTTCTTTTGCGTAGTTTACGGCGAGGTGCATAAATTTTGCGAGATGATCGAGTTCACGTTTCATATCGGTATTCCAGATACATTGATAACCTTCGCGGCCGCCCCAGAACGTGTAACCGGCACCGCCGAGTTCTTTTGTGATTTCGATAGCTTTCTTGACTTGTGCGGCAGCGTAAGCAAATACATCGGCGTTACAGCTTGTTGCGGCACCGTGTAGAAATCGCGGATGTCCGAATAAGTTTGCTGTACCCCATAATAATTTTACGCCGGTTCGTTCTTGTTCGTCTTTGAATACTTTGACTACTTCGTCAAGATTTTTATTTGTTTCCGATAGTGAGTCGCCTTCAGGGGCGATATCACGATCGTGAAATGCGTAGAACGGCATTTGTAATTTTTCGAGAAATTCAAAAAATACTTTAACTCGTTTTTGTGCATTTGTAACGTTATCTTTACCTTCCCAAGGGCGGTACATTGTACCTGCCCCGAAAGGATCAGAACCGGAAGCTCGCATCGTGTGCCAATATGCCGCACTAAAACGCAATATATCTTCCATCGTTTTGCCTTCGATTCGTTCTTTTGGATTATAGAATCGGTACGCTAACGGATTTGCCGAATCAGTACCTTCGTACTGAATTTTTCCTTTTATTTCAGAAAAAGCAGCCATTTTGTTCTCCTAAAAATTTATTGGTTGGAATTGTTTTAAACTGTTCTCACTTTAATCTCACACTTGAATCTCACTTTAAGTTTCGGCAGAGCTGTTTGCTTATAGTTCGGAAAGTCAAGCAAAACTTTTATGCTTTTGAATTACCGAAAATCTTTAATACGGGTTGAAATCATAATACGAGTCATAATACGAGTTATATATTTTGCCCGTAGTTGAATTTCAGTGATATTGTAATATTAGTGATATTGTAATATTAATGTGTGAACAGTATTCGGGTATTGTGTATGTTGACTGTACGCTGCTTTAACAATTATGTAAAATCTCTAATTAATTGTGATACATTCGAACAACGAATATATAAAGCTGATTGCAAGTGTACTTTTATGATTTATCATTTGTTATTTTCTTATGTGAGTTTCTAATAATGATTCTCATCTTGAATAAGTTACATGTTTAATCAATAAAGTATTTTTGCAGAACAAACCCGCAATGTACAGAATTTAATTTTGCAAAATAGTAACAAATGACATTCGCTTGTCAAGCACACTAGTAAAAACTGTAATTATAAATAGCAGCATTTAATTTAATCAGAGAAATTTCTCAAAGGTTTCGAGTTCATTTTTCCTGATATATTACTAAATCGCGAAATTTAATATAATCAGTTTTAATATAATCAGTGAAAATTTACGAAAGGTTTCAAGTTTATTTTTCACTAACCTTAGTTTTTAGAAATTCCCTTTATAGAAAAAAATAAAAAAATTTTTATGGAAAATGATGAAGCAATTGTTATCCGAAGTACCGACTTTAGCGAAACTAGCTTAATAGTAACACTCTTTACAAAACACTTTGGAAAAATCGAAGCAATAGCAAAAGGCGGAAGAAGGCTAAAAAATTCTTTCGAATCTGCTCTTGACATACTCACCCGAATTAACGTAACATTCATTCTGAAAAAAAATGATACTCTAAATATACTCACCGAATCACAACTAATCAGACGCTTTCACGTACACCAAAATAATCTTCACGGTTTATATGCCGCTTATTATGCCGTCGAACTAATAAACACTTTTACCGAAAGAAATTTACCCAATCCGCAGCTGTATAATATCGTAACAGAAAAACTAAACAATTTCGAAAATCCTGATTCAACAAACGTAACAAATTCAATAAATTACCATATCGCACAATTCAATTACCAACTGCTGCATGAAAACGGTATCCAGCCTACTCTCAAACAATGCGCCGAATGCGGAAACAAAATCGAAATCATAAATCCATATCAACTAATTCATTTCACACAATCTGCCGGAGGTATAATTTGTAATACTTGCACCGAAATATACAGAAATTCAAATCAACATTACTCACTAATAAAACCAGAAACACTAAAATTATTAAATCATTTCGAATCTGAAATAAATAATAAAATAAATACACAATCACAATATAAAAATTTCAGTTACACCGCTATTATCGAAACACAAACTTTACTCAATAACTACATCAACTTTCAACTCGGTTTACAACCCCGAACCCAAAAATACCTAAAACAATTTAATTAAAAACAAGATTACAAAAGAGGACAAGGATGTCAATAAAAAATCTTTTTAAATTATTAACGTTAAAATTACTGTCAACATTTAACGGTTCGACCTTTATAAAATCCGCCGCCGATCCGTTGACTAAATCAATTCTGTTGAACAATTCAACTAACATTGCAGTTAAGAAACAGCTAAATTTTATTACAATATCTACAATAATATTTACAATCCTTATCGCAGCCGGATGTCAAGCATTGCAAACTAATAATAACGATCCGGCTTACTTCGGTCAAACTCCAAACAGCATATTTCCATCGGATACTATCAATACTATCAACATAGATAATAATCCGCCCGCAGCAGTAATAAATCTAAATTCCGATACATCTACATCTGTTACATCTGTCCCGATACCAGCTCCAGCTGCGCTGCCATCCGCTTTTGCACCAGTATCTGCAACTATGCCAACACCAATGTCAACTCCAATGATAACGCCGACGCCTAATGTTACTGCTAATATTACTGCACAACCGAATTCAGTATTGTCGCCAGGATCGAATTCATCGGCTGTATCTAATTCACCGTTTCTTGATTTGAATACTAACACTAACGCTAACTCGCCGAATGCATTCTCTCCGAATACGCCGTTAAATTCTGACTCGGTATCAGCGAAATCGTTATCTAATTATTCTCCTCCTCCTTCTTCTGACCAAAAGACGATTTATGAAAATATTCAGCTGCCGTCAAATTCAGAAAATTTATCATCTGCTTTACCGCATTCCAACTCAACCAACGTTGAATCAACAAATATTCGTAACGATAATTCTGTCCAGCCTACAGCAGTTATTTCATCGAACTCACCTTTCGGCAATACTAGCAATAATTTTCCTGATATAACTCCGCCTGCTGAAAACTTACCTGATGTTTGGGGCGATATGATTCCGCAAACTCAATCAATTTCGCAAGCTGTAGAAAACGAAAATCTTGAACGAAATCGATTACTCGAAATAGCTAAAGAAAAACGGTTGCAAGAAGTTGACCCGAAAAAGAAATATTTACAACCGCTTTCTAATCGACTCGGTCCTTTTGCAGATCGAGAAAATCGCGAAATTATTGATAAAGATATTAATATTATTTCGCCGGTTACTTATATCCAAGAAAATCCGAAAATTTACGATAACAAACCAATATTCGATTGGGAAAAAGAAGAACAAGCCGCTTTCGATTGGTCAATACTTGATCCGGTAAATTTCTTTAACAAGATAAAACAACGGCTCGGTCTCGGTATTAACGAAGAGAAAGCCAAAAAATTTATGCAAGAAGGACGCGATATATTGCTAAAAGCTAAACAAAAAACAGACTCATTAGCTCCAAATTTCAGCAATAGACGTGTAATTCTATCGAAATTATCCAGCAAAGACCGCGATGAATTAGAAAAATTATACAATAAAGCCGGCGGACAATTCGCATTGGCAACAAAATATTTACCCGACTCTTTACTGCAGGAAGACGCTTTATATTTGCAAGGCGAATCATATTTTTTCGGCGGATTTTACACGCGTGCTTTCAACAGTTACCAAAGTTTAATGGTGAAATATAAACACTCACGTTACCTTGATATTGTATCGCACCGTCTATTTACGATTGCCCGCTATTGGGAAGCAGTTGACAGAAATCGGCGATACTCGCAGTTAGTAAATTTGTCAGATGCAAATAATCCTGTTGTCGGCGGTACATTCAGCTACGCAAATAAAGCGTACGAAACAATATTTATTAACGATCCAAATAATCAACTTGCCGACGATGCTGTAATGGCAATTGCATCTTCTCATTTAGCAAGAGGAAAATATGAAGGCGATACGAGCTACGAAAAAGCTGCTTTCTATTACAAATATTTAACTGAAAATTATCCGCTAAGTGAACATTTCGATAGTGCCAGAAAAGGTGAATTACTCGCACGAAATGAATCATACATGGGCGCCGAATATAATGATAAAACTCTAAACGACGCACAAGAATTAGCAGAAATAATCAAACGTACTCAAGTAACAGATAGTTTCGATACCGATAACGACGAAAAAAAAACAATCACTGGAATAAGCGAAAATATCGTAACGAAAAATGCCGAGCGTGAATGGGTTATTGGTCAATATTACGATAAAAAAGGCTATTACGGTTCGGCGAAATTGTTTTATCAGAAGTTAATCGAAAAATATCCGCAAACTACTTACGCTGAAAAAGCACGAAATCGAATCGAACAATTAAGAAATAAACCAGACAAACCATCTGCTTTTAGTCTCTTCCGAAAAAAGGATACAAAATAATAAAAATGAAAATATACTCATTGTACTTTAGAATTCGGTTTTATTTTTTGTAACGAAAAAGGTGACCGTTCACGGATAAAACTAGAATCGCTTTGAAAGGGCGATCGGATTATTGGCTCATAATCAACTTAATGAAAAAGGAACAACAATTGTTGTTAATAAATGAAAAACTCAAGTCGTGTTTTGGATACTGTTAATAAAGGTTGGACAAATAAGATAGTACCGTATCGAATCGGGATAATTTTTTTCTGTTTAGTAACTGCAGCAATTTTAATTTCAGGTTGTAGAACTCTTGGTTACAATGTCGGGATAAAAAGTCCTTACGGCGACGATGTGCGGACGATTTATGTTCCGATATTTAAGTCAACTGTCATACAACGTGATCTTGCGGAGCGTTTAACTGAAGCGGTTTGTAAACGTATTGAATCACGAACTACGTACAAAATCGTTTCGAAACCTACTGCCGACAGTGTACTTGATGGAAAAATTGTATTACGTTCGCGCGGGGTTGCGCTCTCCAATGGTTACAATGATCCGCGGCAAGTAATTGAAAATTTGTTTGTTGAAGTGCGATGGCAAGATCGCCGTAACCGCGACTTATTAGAGTTTGATCCAATTGCGTGGAATGTTGATAATGCTCGTTTATCTGTGTCAGAGTATCTTGTTCCTGAATTCGGTCAATCTGAATTGACTGCCGAACAAGCTGAAATTGACAAAATCGCCAATCAAATTGTCAACATGATGGAATTACCTTGGTGATGATTCTTGTCGATAACAATTAAATTTTTTGTAGAATTTTCAGTAGAATTTTTTCAGTAGAATTTTTGTTTTTCAATTTTTTAGTTTATGAATTTGAAAACTAATTTCATTTTCAACTTTATAATTTTATTGTTACAAAGCCGGCTAACTATATTTAATGTTCGAATTAACAAAGATGAAATTTATTTCGTGGAATGTGAACGGGCTGCGTGCTTGTTTGAAAAAGGGTTTTTTGGAATCTGTTTTAGGTTTTAATGCGGATATAATTTGTATTCAAGAGACTAAAATGCAACAGGGTCAGGCGGAAGTTGACATTGACGGTTATTTACAATTTTGGAATAGTGCAACGAAAAAAGGTTATTCGGGAACGGCTGTATTTAGCCGTGTGAAACCGTTATCGGAGAAATATGGTATTGGTATTGAGGAACATGATCAAGAGGGCAGAGTAATTACGTTGGAATTTGATAAATTCTTTTTAGTCAATGTTTATACACCGAATGCTAGGCAAGGTTTGGTACGTCTTGATTACAGAATGACATGGGAAGATACTTTTCGAGATTTTCTACTTGAACTAGAGCGAATAAAACCTGTAATTATTTGCGGCGATCTAAATGTTGCGCACAGTGAGATTGATTTATGTCATCCTGAATCGAATCGAGGCAATCCCGGTTTTTCAGATGAGGAACGTTGTAAAATGACAGAGTTATTAGAAGCAGGTTTTATTGATTCGTTTAGATTTTTTTATCCTGATGTAAAAGATAAATACTCTTGGTGGAGTTTTAGAAGCAATGCTCGTATCAATAATGTAGGTTGGCGGATTGATTATTTTATAGTTTCGCGGTGTATTATTAGTAAAGTTACTGACGCTATAATTTATCCTGAAATTTACGGCAGTGATCATTGTCCTGTTGGTCTGGAAATCGTGTTATAGCCATTCTTTTATCAATCTTGAGAGAATTGCAGCAAATCAATGGCGTAGTAATTTTTCAGTGGTAATATATACTCATTGTCTTTTAAAATTCGGTTTTATTTTTTGTAACGAAAAAGGCGACCGTTCACGGATAAAGCTAGAATCGCCCTGAAAGGGCGATCGGATATTGGGGCAATAATAGTTGTTAATGATTCGAATTTGGATTCGATACTAATCTCCGCATGCGAACTAACCACTAAGCACTAATCCTGACGTCCTTTCAGGGCTGTTGTGATTAATCCTTAAATTACAACGTATAACGGTGACTGCAAAAATTCCACTGAGATATTACGTTTAAAAAATTCCCGTTTACACATTATCAACCAATTAAACATTACCTAAAAATCAAATAATAGAAAAATGACAGATTTGAAAATAACAGATACTTATGAAAATCCGTTAATTAGCCGTTATGCTTCGGGCGAGATGTCGCGGCTTTGGGGGGCGCAACGTAAATTTAGTACGTGGCGTCGTCTATGGGTTGCGCTTGCGGAATCGGAATCGGAACTCGGTTTGCCGATAACAACGGAACAGATTAACGAACTACGTGAAAATATCGATAATATCGATTTCACAAAAACAGCAGAGTACGAATTAGAATTACGGCACGATGTCATGGCACATGTTCGAGCTTACGGCGATATTTGTCCGCTTGCGAAACCGATTATTCATCTTGGCGCAACGAGTTGTTTTGTTACAGATAACACAGATGCAATATTGATTCGTGAAGCTTTGATTTTATTACGTAACCGTATTGTGTTGGTAATTGATCAGCTTGGACGGTTTGCATTACGTTATCGTGATTTACCTTGTCTTTCGTTTACTCATTTGCAACCTGCGCAACCGGCAACTGTGGGGCGGCGGGCGTGTCTGTGGGCTTATGATCTTATTTTAGATTTAATCGAAATTGAACGCCGTATAAATTTAATTCGACCGCTTGGAAATAAAGGAACGACTGGTACACAAGCAAGTTTTTTGAAATTATTCAACGGCGATCATGAGAAAGTAAAATTATTGGAACAAAAATTATGTAAGAAAATAGGATTTGATTCTTCTTTTGCAATAACCGGACAAACGTATCCGCGAAAGCAAGATTCGCAAGTATTAGATGTCCTTTCTGGAATAGCGCAAAGCTCGCATAAATTCGCAACAGATTTAAGAATTTTAGCGAATCGCAGAGAGCTGGAAGAGCCTTTTGAAACTCATCAAGTGGGTTCATCGGCGATGGCATATAAACGTAATCCGATGCGTAGTGAGCGAATCTGTTCGATAGCGCGTTTTGTGATAAGTTTGCAATCAAGTACTGCAATGACTGCGGCAACACAATGGTTAGAAAGAACTCTGGATGACAGTGCAAATCGTCGATTAGTATTACCGCAAGCGTTCTTGGCGGTTGACGCAATATTGATTTTGTACAGTAATATTACAGACGGAATAGAAGTTTATCCAAAAGTTATTGAGCGAAATCTTAAATTAGAGCTTCCGTTCATGGCAACAGAAAATATTTTAATGGCTGCTGTTAAACAAGGCGGAGACAGACAATTCTTACATGAAAAAATCAGACAGCATGCACAAAATGCTGTAGCTGCCGTTAAAAACGAAGGGGGAGAAAACGATCTGCTAAAACGTTTACGAAATGACGCCGATTTCAGCAATGTTGATATCGATGCCGAACTTAATCCGATTACTTTTATCGGACGTTCTATCGAACAAGTTGATGACTTTATCGCCGATCAAATTGAACCAATACGCAAACGATACGAAGACATTTTGATAATAACTAATAATCAAAATAATTCAAATGAAGTTCGTGTTTAACCAATTTTAAGATATATACTATTCATACTTGAAAATTCGTAATATATCAGTGGAATAATTGTTTTTCAATTTTTTTTGGGGGTTTATGAATTTTAAAAATAATGTTGGTAAAAAAGAAATTTGAAACCTTTGAAAAAAATTTCACCGAAATATTACGTTTATACCGTAACGTAGAGACGCAAGGCATTGAGTCTCTA
>JAITKS010000070.1 GCA_031278315.1 Planctomycetaceae bacterium
GACGATTGGAAAATTGAAAGTTTCAAAAATCTCATGTTTAACACTGTCAATTTTCTACTCAAAGAAAAAAATCAAAAGACAACGTCACCGTGAAAATCCGTAACTGATTGCAAATATTTGTAACATATACTCATTGTCCTTTAAAATTCGGTTTTATTTTTATTTATTTTTTAACTATCAGTTGTTCGCCCCGTTGCTATATCGAATTCTGCAATACTCGGAATTAACATCGCAATAGTTGTAAAACCAAAAGCCGATACAAGAACAACAAACACTAAATGATACGCCCCTAATAACATCGTTGTAATAATGTAAAAAACAGAAATCGGTAAAATGAAAGCTGCAGTCGCAATCGCAGTTGAAGGATTTCTTGCACCTAACGTTGTGTACAGTCCGATTCCTCCGCCAATCATGAACGCCGAAAACGGTATCAATTGAGTCTCAAACGAACCGCTAAATGCAACCATTATCCAAATACACGCTGCAACACCGACAAAAAGAAAAAATACTATCCCAAGACTCGTCGCCATCGCCGCTTTGGTGTTGTCATATTGCATTCCGATATAAATTCCAACCATCGCAACAAAAGCATACAAAGTAATCAATCCTACTATCAAAAAAAATAATAATTGACCATCAACAGCTCGATGGAAATAAAGATAACCGCATATCAAAACGGGTAATAAAATAATCCATTTCATATTGAAAAATACACCGCCAAGTTTTCCCAATACATATTCTTTCGATGTAATATCACTTACAAGTAATAACTCAAACGTGCCGGCATCTTTTTCCGATGTTTGCGAAGTAATCGCCTGCGTATTGACTAACACAAGAGATAATAAAAATAACGGTACAACAGCCGCCGATAATTCCGCCATCGACGGAGCAGCATTGGTTATAAGCGTTGTATGCAAAGTCTGTAAACATAAAACAAAAAATGCAAAAAATCCAAATTGCACTACCCAGATTCGTCTGCCATAAGCACGAGTCATTATTTCACGCCAAACAATAGGATTATCCCAGACATGCCTTGCCTTGTTACTAAACCGCATCAACACAATTCTAAATAAAATATCAATCAAACCGCCGCTTCGTTTTGGATTTGAAACGGCAGAAGAATCATCCGTTTTATTTATCGTTACATTAATTGAACCGTCTATCGTTTTTTCAGACACCGTTTTTTCAGACATTATATTTTCAGAAGAGACCATTTTATCGGCGGTTAGAATTTGTACATTTTCTTGTATCTTTTCTTGTGCATTTTCTTGTACATTTTCATTATGCCATGTATCTTCTTCGATGATATTATTTCGCATTTCGCGTGAAGGGTTCCAGTATCTTATCATAATGATTGCATACAGATTTATTAGAATTGCAATAGTTCCGCATGCAATTAGAAATCCGGCAATTGGACCGGGAATATTCAACGGATTAAACGAATTACTTATTTCAATAGCCGGTCGCGAGGCAATTAGTACCGCACTCCAAGGACTAAAAGATGACGCAAGTTTTTGACATATCCCCTGAGCAGGAAACACCATTCCAATTGTTTCCCAAATACTTATCCATAAAACAAGAATAATAATTGTCGTTGCAATTGCTTGAAAAGTTTTTTCCCGCCATAATGCAACACAACTTCCTAAACTTCCGCAAGCTGTCATTGCAAATAACGTAACTAAAAGTACACGTATAATCTGATAATAAGATATTCCTCCAAGCAGCGTAATTATCATAAAAATCGGAATAGATATTGCCAGCATCATTAGAATATTCAACAGACTTGCAAATAATTTACCTAATACAAGTTCGCTGTTTGTCATTCGAGTGAGCAGTAAGAGTTGCAGCGTTTTTCGTTCTTTCTCTTGACCAACTGCACTTGCTGCGATTGTTGCAGCAAAAAATACCGCTAATACCATCTGTACCGGTGCAAGAAATTGAAATAACATCGTTCCGAATCGTGCGAAGTCGCCGGGATCAGTAATTAATTGCGTCCCGCTTATAACCAGCCACGCAGTTGAAATCAAAAGTAACATAACACCAGCGTAAATTCCGCGTGCAATATAAGTCCAATCCCGACGCGGAACAATCGTCAATTCTCTAGTAAATACAGGTCCAATAATCATCTTGAATATTTTTGTAAGTTTAGTTGTTACCGGCTAAAGGTAAATTTTATAACTCATTACAATTTAATATTTTAGTAGAATATTAAAATCAAAATTATACACATCGCACAACACGAATAGACACGTCCAAACAAATATATTTTAAGCGGCATTTAATTTCTCTGTTTGAATTTGATATTGTTTCCAGATTGTGTTTGATTCAGGAATAATTCCTACTACATCTGTAATATCGATCAATCCGAGTGGTATGTTGTCATTAGTTACGACAGGCAATTCGCTTATTTTTCGTTTTGCCATAAGTGCGATAGCGTCGAACATTTTTGTTCCGGTTAATACGGAAGTCGGTGAAGTTGTCATGACATCGTTTATTTTGTAATCTAGTTTATGTTCGTTGTGTTGTTCGAATAATCTTGCGAGGTCGCTATCGGTGAAAATTCCAACTAATTTTCCGCTTTCGTTTGTGATTAAAATCGCACCGCTTCGGCGTCCGGTGATACTATGTTTAATGAAAACTTCTCTGATAGTTTCGTTGTAAGATACAATTCGGCATTGTTCAATATTTCTGATGTAATCGTCAACTAGACTTAGTTTCCGTCCGAGTGCGCCTCCTGGGTGGAATTTTGCGAAATCGTTTGAGTTGAATCCGCGCAGCTCACTCACGGCAAGAGCCAAAGCATCGCCAAGAGCTAACATCGCAGCAGTACTTGAACTCGGTGCAAGTTTAAGCGAATCCGCTTCCGTAAGTTTACCAATCGGAATAACTATTTGAGCAAATTGAGCAAGTGTATTTTCAGTTGAACTCGTGATTGCAATTACCGGTATGTTGAAATGCCGGATCGACGGTAAAATACGAGTTATCTCTTCTGTTTCGCCGCTTTGAGAAAGAATAATTGCGGTATCGTTTTTATTGATTCTACCCAAGTCGCCGTGAATTGCTTCAGACGGATGCACAAAATGCGCTGGAGTTCCCGTTGATGCAAGAGTTGCAACCATTTTTTGACCAATCAGTCCAGCTTTACCAATACCAATGACAATTATATTGCCCGAACAAGAAAGAATACAATTGATCGCATTAAAAAAACGGTCATCAAGATTATTAGCTTGCAACTGTATTGCAGCAGCTTCTTCATTTAATATCTTGCGGGCAAATGAAAGAACCGCACTTTCCGACTTTACTAATTTTGTAGATTGCATAATTTTAAACTACTCTTACTTAAATTACTTTTAAACTACACTTAAAATATTCGTAATATTGCAGTGAAATATTTGTGTATGCGCAGTGTATAAATTCTGCAAAAATCAATCAAGAGCAAATTAATAATAGCGGTCAGTGGTTAGTGGTCAGTGGTTTGTTCGCATGCGGAGATTAAACCCGACTCTAATTTCGAATCACTAACCACTGACCACTAAGCACTATAAAACTGCTATTTTTTGTAACAAAATATTAAATCCATGTAATATATCAGTAAATTTCTAAAAACCTAAAGTAAAAATTTAACTGATATATTACGTAATTTATTAAGTTAGCATCTCTAATACTTAAAATTTAATTCGCTGTACTATGAAATTGACATCATAAACATAAAGACGTCAATCTACTTTTTGATAAATAAATATAACTAATTTCTAAAAACCTAATGTAAAAATTTATTGTTAGAAGGAACGCGGTCGTCTCGACCGCATATTTTTAAGCGTTTTTTGTACAAAAAAGTGCAGACGAGACGTCTGCGTTCCTCCTAATATTAATTTTTAGAAGTTACCTATAGTTCTATTTAAAATATCAAATCAAGTACGGGCGGATTAAAAAATAATTATTAGAGATGTCACAATATTTATGTTATGCTGAAAGCGGCATGACGACATAAATATATTCATCGTCTGTTTTCAAAGTTAGCGGTTCACCTTCGTCGCTGATTAAAATTTTTACGTTTTGTTCAGGCGGTAATACTCGCAGATGTTCGATTAAATATTTTGGGTCGATTTTTATACTTAATTTCTTTTTTCCGTCGTATGCGACCGGAGTTTCAATAGCAGAATCTCCGACTTCATGTCCGCTGCCTGTTGTAATCATTTTTCCTTTTTCGAAAATTATTGTGACTCCCGGTTGTTTTTCGATTGTAACCGTAGCAGCTTGTTTTATAGCGGCAGCAAACGGAGCAGCAAGAATTTCTAATTTAACTTTTCCGTCTTCGTTTGGAATGATACTTCTCCATCTTGGAAATCTGCCTTCGAGCAATCTTGAATAAAAAACTGTCTTACCATGTTGAATCAAAACTCGATTCGGCGACACCGATAATTTAACGGGTTCTTCACTGTTAGCTATAGCCCGCTCAATTACTTGCAAAGTTCTAACTGGAAAAATAGAAGTCTCAACTTTATGATTTTTCACGCATTTCGCGGCACCTTCTTGAAAAGCGAGACGTCTTCCATCTGTTGCGACAGCAGCGTAACGGTCTTCCAGCAATTCGAAAAATACACCGCTTAACGCATATTTTGCGTTATCAGTGTCTGTTGCGAAAGTTGTCCGCCTTATAGTTTCAGAAAACACGTTAGCCGGAATCTCGTGATACGCCGATTCGCCAAAACTTTCAACATCGGTAAATTCGTCAACCGGCTGCGTAAACAATGTATATTTACTACGAGAGCCGCTAACAATTGTTTTATCACCAGAGCTTTCTAATATCAGTTCTTCTTCGTCACTTTCTACGAGAATTTTTTTGAGAAGTTTTGTCGGAAGAATGGCTTCGCCTTTTTCTGCAACCGAACAATCCTCGACATAAATACGAATACCAAGTTCGGTATCAGTAGCTTGCAGTAGTACGCCCGACTTGTCAACGGTTATCTTGACATTTTGAAGTATAGGACGAACATCTCGAACCGAAGCAACTGCAGCCGCAAGTTGAAACGATTGTGAAAACTTATTACGTTCACAGGAAATTTTCATACTTTTTTTTGTGATTTGTTTGTGATTTATAAAAATCAAATTGTGTTAATTCATTACACTGTACATGTTTGAATTTGCGCAACACAAATGCGGTTAATAAACACAGATTGTAAATTAAATTTAATCAGCAGACAAGTTGTTATTAGTGTTATTAATAAATTCAGTGAAATGTTCAGTGTAAACTTTTAAAAATTCCGTAGCCGACATAATTCAAAATTAAACGCTCTACAGAAACAAGGCGAGAATTTTATTGCATTCATGCCGTCTCTACAACCCCCCGTCTAAACTTATCGTTTTACATCCTCAAAAAATGATCTTGCGGCGAAATAAAAAAATTTGTAATATTTGTAGTGTGATTTTAAACTGTCCTTATCCGAAATTTCGGAAAGCAGACTTTTACGCACTTGTACCGCCGAATTTTTTTTGTACGATTGCGTATAAACCGAAAATTAAAATACGAGTTAATTTATAGTTTTACCTAATGATACGTTTATTGTTGATATTTTTTGTTATATTACAACTTGCCGGTTGTACGGCGTCAAATATGAGTGCTGAAGGCGTGCGTTATTTTAATCAAGCACGTTACGATCAGGCGCAACGTGCGTTTCTGGAAGCTCTCAAACGTGAACCGAATAATCCCGATATTTACTTTAATCTAGCCGAAACTTATCATCAATCTGCCAAATTATCTATTAGTCAAAATGAGATTGCAAAAGCTCAACAACAATACGACGAGGCAAATAAATATTACAGAAATTGCTTAGCAATTGATTTTAATCATTTGAAAGCGAATCGCGGTCTTGCTGCTATGTTGGTTGAAATCAGACAACCGCAAATGGCTTTCGACCATATTATAAATTGGTGTAACATTAGCCCAAATTTACAAGACCCAAAAATTGAACTCGCAAGACTTCACCAAGAATGGGCACAAATAATGTCTGTACTAGGAAAGAAAGAAATAAGTACAGATTCCATCAACAAAGCAGATAAATTACTTCAAAACGTAATCGCAAACGATCCAAATAACTACCGGGCATGGAGAGCAATCGGATATATCAGAGAAAACAACGGAGACCGCGAAAATGCTGTCAACGCATATCAAAAATCGCTGCTGCTAAATCCGAATCAAAACGATTTGAAAAATAAATTGCTGACAATGGGAGTCACAACAACTGCTGCCGATACAAATACAAATACAAATATCGATACTAATATTAATACAATTACACCAGATACAAACGCAACTCCTAACATTACACCATCAATATTTCCGAACTCAACCGGATTAGGAAGTATCGGTTATGATCGTAACGAAAATTCCGCAACAGAAACAACCTTGTACAGATAATTTGCCGAATAAATTACACAAATCATTTGCCGGATCATTTGTAATTATTTCGTATAAATTTGACTTCGTGAATTTTAAACTATTTACATTTCAACATCATTTCACATTTCACATTTCACATTTCACTATTTACATTTCAACATCACTCTATTTTATATTTTTTCAATAAAAATTTTTTTCCGATAAAAATAACGGGAGACCTTAAATTATGATAGAACTCGGTGTCAATATTGATCATGTTGCGACATTACGTCAAGCTCGCCGGACAGTTGAACCTGATCCTGTTTGGGGTGCTGTACTTGCTGAGCTTGGCGGTGCTGACGGTATAACAGTTCACTTGCGGGAGGACCGGCGTCATATAAATGATCGTGATATTACTTTATTACGTGAAACTGTTCGTTGTAAGTTAAATATGGAAATGGCAGCAATCGGCGAAATTACAGAAATCGCTTGCAAAATTAAACCTGACCAAGTAACCCTTGTCCCGGAACGCCGCGAAGAGATTACTACTGAAGGCGGTTTATATGTTACAGATCAATTCGATAACATACAAAAAATTATTAAACGGCTTCAAGAATCCGGTATTGTTGTAAGTTTGTTTCTCGACCCGGATAATTCTCAAATCGATGCCGGAATAAAAACCGGATGCAACGCTATTGAAATTCATACCGGACGATATGCAAATGCTAAAGATCAAAAATCCGTTTCAGATGAACTCTTGAGAATTATTAACGCCGGAAAAATAATTACAGACGCCGGATTAAGACTTCACGCTGGACATGGACTTACATATCATAATGTTATACCGATTGCAAAAATTCCCAATATGGCTGAGTTAAATATTGGACACAGTATCATTGCCCGTTCTATCATGGTTGGTCTAAAAGAAGCTGTTCGCGAAATGAAAAAATTATTGACTATTCAATAACATTCTCAATTCAGATTTTTTGCATTAACAACAAAAAACGCAGAGAAAGAATATTTGTAATATATCAGTGGAAT
>JAITKS010000119.1 GCA_031278315.1 Planctomycetaceae bacterium
GTAAGCTAAAGCATACGGTTAATAAAGTGTCGTCCCTGCGGGACTTAACAGATATGTGATTGATAATTTCAAATTCGTAAACAACCAAAAAAACGAAAACAATTATTCCACTGATATATAAAAATTTTTTAATATACTATTCATACTTGAAATTTCGGTATTCGTTTTAAACAAAACCAGCCCTGAAAGGGCGATCGGATTATAACCCGCCCCAGCGGGGCGGGTAAAATCCCCCCAAAACCTAAGCCATGAAAGGGCGATCGGATATTGAGACTCATAACCAACATAATGGAAACGGAACAATAATTGTTGTTAATAATTGTTGTCGTTATTTTTTACCGCCCTTTCTGGGTGATTTTATTTTATGCGTTAATGAATTGTTATTTGTCGTTTTTTGTCGGATTCTTCACAATATCTGTTACCCGCGGATTTATTTCTTACCGCCCTTTCAGGGCTGCCCGATTTGGAGGAGGGCTTTTACCCGCCCCGATGGGGCGGGTTATAATCCTGTTGCCCTTTCAGGGCGATTCTAGTTTTATACGTGAACGGTCACAATTTTCGTTACAAAAAATAATACCGAATTTTAAAGTACAATGAGTATATCAGTGAAATAATTTATTGTTTCTTGGAACGCAGTTGTCTCGACCGCATCTTTCGGTTTTTTTGTACAAAAAAGATGCAGGCGGGACGCCTGCGCTCCCGCCGGCTAAAATATTTTTTAGTAATTCACTTAAATTTAAGATCTAAAATTACAAAATCTGATTTCTCTGTGTTCTCTGTGGTTAATAAAAAAATATTTCACTGATATATTACAGTTCTTTGGTGTTTTTTAGAGAATAGTTTATTTCGGAAAAATAAGGTGAAAAATAAGGTTAGTAACGTAGAGACACAAGGTATTGTGTCTCTACATATCATTGAAAAAAATTTCACCGCAATATCAGGTTTTATTTTTTGTAACAAAAAATAAAACGTCGTGTACTATGAATTGAAAGCAGATTGTATAGTTTTCATGTAGTCTCGAATAGGTAATTTTTGCGGGCAGATTTTTTCGCACTTTCCGCATTTTACACAACTGACAGCTTTTTGATTTTTAGGCATTGAATTGTACATAATTTTATTGATAGCAGCATCTTTTTTCATTTGTGTCATAACAAAATGATTATTGTACAATTCAAAATTCAACGGAATATCAACACCGTCGGGACAAGGCATACAATATCTGCATTTTGTACATTTAATCGGCAAAGAATTATCGTAAACACGTTGTAAGTGCATTATGAAATTGTGTTCTTCTTTGTTTAGTTTTCCGTAATCTTTTCTTGATGCGATATTCAAATTCTGTTCGAGCTGTTTGTAAGTTGACATACCACTCAAGACAACTGAAAGTTCCGGTTGGTCCCAAATCCATCTTAAAGCTAAATCGACCGGTTGATAGTTACGTCCTTCGTGTTGATTCCATTCGAATAATTCTGCCATTTTGCCCAAAGGATTCGCAAGACATCCTCCTAAAAGCGGCTCCATGATAACTATTGAAAGTCCGCGTTTTGCGGCATAATTTATTCCTAATCGGCCAGCTTGAACAGATTCACAAACGTAATTATATTGCAATTGACAAAAATCCCATCCGTCGTATTCGTCAATTACATCAACAAAAAAGTCGTATGAATCGTGAAAAGAAAATCCGAAATAACTTATTTCACCGGATTCTTTCTTTTTTCGTCCCCATTCGATTAGATTATTTTTTTGTATTATGTTCCAGTATGCCCGTTGGATATTGTGTAACAAATAAACATCAATATGATCAGTTTTTAGATCGCGGCGTTGTTCGTCGAAAATCCTGTCGGCATCGTTTTTGTTTTTGATATCCCAAAGCGGTAATTTAGTTGCAATAAGTACTTTTTCCCGATAGCCGTCCTTTAAGATATTACCGACAATCGATTCCGAGCGGCATTCATGATAAACTTTAGCAGTATCAATATAATTTATACCGGCATCGATTCCTCGCCGTATCATTCGTTTAGCTTCTTTTTCGATTACAGTACCATCTGTTTTACCGCTGGTTGTTGGTAATCTCATGCAACCGAATCCAAGCACCGAGACTTTACGTTTATCTTTACCGAAAGTTCTATAGTTCATTTTATTTTAGGGTTAAAAGGGTTAAATTTTTCATACTTAAAATTTCGATTTCGATTTATCACCGTTAGGACATCTAAACCGGAATGTCTGATTTCTACTTTGAAATTAACCGAAATCATTGCGTACAATTTGTATAATGAATTACATAAACGAATAGCAAAATAAACAATAGAAAGTTCGTAATATCTCCAATGAAATATTACCAAATTCAAAATACAAAAACGTCTAAAATTATCACAAAAACAAAAGAATACAACACAATAATACGCACATCAAAATAACCAGATAAAATTTTTGTTTAGTCTGGAAATGAGAATTTAAGAATTTAAGAATTTAAGATTTTTAGAAGTTTGTCTATTACATATAATTTCGAATAAAAAATAATCCGATACAGACATTTCTGTACTGTACCGGATTACAACACGGTTTTTTGCTGACGATTTTGCCGATTATTTTTGATTTACAATGTAGGCGGCTTGTTTTATGTTTCCTCTTTGATTTATGTACGTAGGTTGTTTTATTCTTTGCTGTTTCTGCGAGGTTATTACGCCTTTTAACTCTGGTGAATTTGATGAGTTCTCGAATTGTATTCCGTTCTGAATAACATTCGAGCAATTTTGACAACTTGTATTCGACGGACTACACGGTGAACACGGATCAACAAAATCGTGTGATTGATAACAATTGTCTCCAAGATATATTTCATTACTGCAACCGCATCCTGAAAAAGGCTCGTAACCTCCTCTTCCAACTGAACATAACGTATTTCCGACAATTAAAAACGGCGCCGCTGCTGCGGAAAGAGCTGCCTCGCCTACAAGACGTACACCATCCGCAAGCTGAACAAGACAATTCGAACACGGATAACCATTTTGACAATTCAATTTACCGCACGCAAAATGATTCTGATAAACAGGAACCGCACACGGATCACATACAGTATCACAAAGCATTGCTCCGCTGGATTCTCCGCATAAACCTGTGCGGTCTATTCCGCCGTCTATATAATCTGTTGTCATGCCGGTATGACTGTGTCCGCAAATTCCCAAAGGCGAAATACAAGGATTGCGAATGCCTGTATAACATGCACATCCAAACATCTGAACCGTAAACAACAACACTATTATAATTAAAAATGTTCGTTTCATTTTTTTACCTTTAACTGTTTTTTTATGCCAATTAAATAAAATTCAACCGCAATTTTACAAGAAATTAAAACCAAATAGTAATAAAACCAAATTATAAAATTCTATACGCATCGTACTACAAATTTCAGACATACAAAAAACATAAATGTCCGATCCGCGTAGTTAAGCAGGTGAAATTTCAAGTATGAATAGGTTAAAATTACATTTCAGCTAATACGTAATTATTATAGTAAATTTTGTATTTACTCATTAATTACTCTTGCTTACATCCCTCATTGATAAAGTTATCGGTAAAGAATAATCGGAATATTTAGAAAAATCGGAATAATCAGAAAATTTTTACATAAAATTTGAATTACATTTTATACGGTAAAAAAATTTACTCTATTATTTTGTTATATCTATTGAGAACTTCTAAAAAATTCGTAATATATCAGACGAATATTTTTTAACCTGCCCTGCCCTGCTCTCTCATTAATTTTTTTGGCGATTACCGTCCTGCTTGTTTATCGGCTCTACTTTGATTAGCTCAAGATGATGCAGCAAGAATGTAAGATTTAAGATTTAAAATTTAAGATTTAAGATTTAAGATTGCAAGAATTTTAGATTTTAGATTTAGATTTTGTAAAAGATCAGCCGAATTTGCAAAAAGTATTTTAATTGTCGTTTTAGCAAATCTCATTTTTCAGCTGCTATATTTTTCCGAACAAAACGACTCATCACTCCAAAAAAATTGAAAAATAAAAAATCGGCTGAAATATTACAATCTCCAAATTTGTTTCAAAAATATTCTACTGAATAGTTACAGAATATTATTACTAAAAATAAAGTTTATTTATATGTTAAGAAAAATAATTACATTAGTTACAGTTTTATCATTTATTTTTTTTGCGGCGATTCTTTCGAATAACGTAATTAGTATTGCGTCTGGAGAATCTAGTTCTAACGCAATTGGCGCAGATACAAATTTGTCGGACAAAAATGTCAGCGATACTCAAAACATCAAAGACAATAATAACAACGATACCAAAAATAATTCTCCAAAATCTTCAAGCAGCCGTTTAACATTTTTCGGAATTTTACAAGCTAGCGGTATTATTGGTTATATTATTATTTTTCTTTCGTTTGTTGTTGTAGCGGTCGTAATTGAATTTTTGTTTACAGTTAGACGTGAATTGATCATTCCGCATAAATTAATCGAAATAGTTCAGCAACATTTAATACAAGGTCAATTGGGAGCGGCGATTCAATCTTGTAACGACAATCAGAGTCCGCTTGCCAAAATATTAGTTGCCGGAATGAAAGGATTCGAATTCGGATGGGACGCAATAGAAAAAAATGCCGAAGACGCAATCGAAACGGAAGCGTCTCGGCTTTACAGAAAAATAGAATATCTAAATCTAATAGGAAACATTGCTCCAATGCTAGGTTTACTTGGAACTGTTGTTGGTATGATTATTGCATTTCAACATCTTGCCGAATCAGGCGGCGTATCGAAACCGACTGAACTCGCTCAAGGAATTTATCTCGCACTATTAACAACTGTAGAAGGACTCATTGTTGCGTTACCGGCACTCGGTTTATATTCAATTTTAGCCGGACAAATTGCATCGTTAATATCGGAAACAACGAACACCGTTGAACAGATATTGAATCCAATCAGACGAAGTTTAATGAAAAAAAATAAAGTTTAGTAATATATCAGAGGGTAATATATCAGCGGAATAATTGTTTTTCAAATTTTTTGTAATTTTTAAACACGAAATACACGAACAAGAGCTAACTATCAAGAAGTCCCGCTAGGGACTATTCACCAAAAAACTTTATTAACCGTATGCTTTAGCATACGGAAGGAGCTTTGAAATCGCCTACTTCCCTATTGGAAAACAGACTTTGTAATGAATAACTTTTACGTATATA